>USHF01000123.1 GCA_900554465.1 uncultured Collinsella sp. | reverse complement strand
ACGAGATCTGCGCATGTCTCGTGGGCTCGGAGATGTGTATAAGAGACAGCGCCCACGGTATCGCTTGGGCGCTATTGCGAGGTCGGTGGTCTGGCGGGGCTCGATGAGGAATCGGGACGCGGGCAGATCGTGCGCTTGGGCGGCGAGGACACTGCCGGCGTGCCCGATCGCATCGACATCGACTGCGCCGCCGCCACCGGCTCCGAGTTCGGTCGAGTGGGCATCCTGCGCCTGGACGACGGGGCGGAGTTCTACGCGAACATCAACCCGGGCGAATAATCGGTGCAAGGGGTAGCTAATTTGGGACGGGGCTTTTTTGACTACTTTCGGAGAGTAGCGCCTTCTTGCTCGGTAAGCGCTAGAAATGAGGAGCGTCTGCGTCCTCGACAGCGCGAAAATGCTCGAAAAACCGTCGCAACGGAGTCAAACGACGTCGCGGCGGTTCTTTTTTGGCTGCCCGCTGGCTAAGTGAGTAGACTTTTTTGGAAATGCCGAGCACCCAACATATTTGCCTCAATAAAACCGCAGGTCACAGACTTGTGCTCTGTTGGTGTGGTCGGGGATTCGGTAAAAGTCTACTCACTTAGTTTTGCGTGATGAATATTGTCCGCAACGAGACCCCAGACGGGGTGATTCCATCGCAAATTCCGGTGACCGGGCAGCTAATTAGGCGCCGTATGGGTTGCGGTCGCGTTCGATGCGTTGGCGGATGCGGCGGCACTCGATTATCAGCAGCACCAGGAGTAGGGCCATGATGGCTAGGTAGCTCACTACAGCGCCCATCAGACCCAGCAGCTTAATCAGGATCACCGGCAGCACCACGCTTACGGCGAAGCAGATCAGGTAGATCTTGGTGACGTCTCTAGCGTGGCGTAGCACCGTGATGATGGCGTAGATAAAGTCGATGGCCGCGGTGACGCCGCCGGCGACGACCATCAGCAGCGCCAGCGTACGGTAGCGCTCAAAGCTGAGGCCGTACATAAAGCTCATGAGGGGAATACCGGGACCTGCCATAAATGCGGCGCACATGCCGGTGATGACCACGATCAGCGCCATAACGGCAACAATAATCAGGTCAAAGCGACGACGCTTGCGAGGATTAGCCCAAATGTTCGACAAGCGCAGGAGCTGCGGTTTATAGATAAATCCAATGCTCAGCAAAATAGCCTGCGCAGGAAAGAACAGGGCATTAAAGTACAGCTGATATTTGTATGCCAGCGTGCCTTCCATCACAAACTTGGGCATGCTCTCGATAAGGTTGAACAGGAACAGTGCACCAAAGAGCGGGGCGCACTGGACAAACAGGTGGCCGACCTCGCGCAGGCTCACGCGGCGCGATTTTTCGGTCTCGAGCAGGGCGAGCGGCGCGGTGACCAGCACGAGCGAGGCGATCGCGGTGACACCCATGTCCATGGCCGCGATGGGCATGCTGCGCGTGAGGAACAGCGCCACGCTGAAGACCGCGATGACGCCGACGGAGCGTAGCGTTTGGCTCATTCCAGCCAAGTAGAGTTTGTCGGCCTGCTGCAGGCGGCCTTCGTACACGTCGGCGACGCCGTCGATGACCTTATACAGGTAGACGCCCAGGCCGATCGTCGCCATCTGCGCGTCATAGCCGCGGGCGCTGCTATACATGAGGCCGCAGCCTAGGGCGAGCGCTCCGCAGATCCAACGATTGAGCTGGTAGGAGGCGAAGGACGTCTTTTCGTCGATGTCCGAGACCTGGAAATTGCGCACGCCGTAGTTGCACGCGATCATGATGAGCGTGCCGGTGACAAAGGCGATGGAGAACTTGCCGGCTTCTTCGGCGCCCACGAGCTGTGTGGACACGATGGTGAGCAGCGGAAACGCCAAGCCCCACACGGCGGTGCCGAGAGCGTTCCAAAGGTAATCGCGGCGGGTGTCGTGCTCCTCGTATTCCGCTTCCTGCATGGAGAACCCGCCGCCGTAGACGGCGCCGAGCAGACGGTTCCACCAAGCGTTGACCATGCGGCGGACGGGGCCGGGCTCCCGATCGCGTTCGCGCCGGCGACGTGTGGCTTGGCTGCTATCGGGCCCGCCGGCGTTGCGCTGACTCAGCTCTTGGATGCGTGCGAGTTCCTCGGCAGTGTGCGAGGCAGGGAAGAGGCCGTTCTCGATGCGGCCGCCCTGGGCCTTCGCGGCGCCGTCCTTCGATGCAGCGGGGTTGGAGGTGCCGTTGCGGCGGGCGATGGCGCGGCGAATGCTATCGAGGGGCGTGATACTCAAAGCGGAGTCCTTTCTATTGCTGCGCTTTAGTATAGACGCGACGGTGTTCGCTCGTGTTTTTGAACGGATTGTTCAATAATTTCGGCGGGTGGCTGTAATTTGTCGGTAAACGTGCGGTATCCTGTTGAAGTTTTGTGACACCCCCGATGCCGCCCACGCGGTACCAAGGAGCTTCTACCTATGGACGTCGCCGCATTCTTACTGGCTCTTGTGCCGATTATTTGGCTGGTCGTGATGCTGCTGTGCTTTAAATGGCCAGCTTGGAAGGCCGCTATCGGATCGTTTGTCCTTTCGTGCTTGCTTGCCTTCGCATGGTGGCACCTGCCGGCAGCGCAGATCGCGACCGCCTCGCTCGAAGGTTTTTTGATGGCTCTGTGGCCCATCGTCCTGGTGATCATCGCCGCGGTGTTCACGTATAACCTGTGCGTTCGTACGGGCGCCATGGACGTGATCGGCAGCATGATCACCTCCATCAGCAGCGACCGCCGTCTGCTGGCGCTGCTCGTGGCTTGGTGCTTCGGCGGTTTTATGGAGGGCATGGCCGGCTTTGGTACCGCCGTTGCCATTCCCGCCGGCATGCTCGCGGGCCTTGGTTTTGAGGCCGTGCCTGCCGTGCTCATTTGCCTGCTGGCCAACGGCGTGCCCACGCCCTACGGCTCCATTGGCATCCCCACGGTGTCCGTTGCCGACCTGGTGGGTCTGGATTCCCTGCATCTGGCGACCGTTCAGCTGGTGCAGCTCGCACCGTTCTTTGCGGTGATGCCGCTGCTTATTGTGCTGGTTGCGGGTCGTGTTGCCGATGACCAGGGCAATGTTGCGAGCGTGAGCGAGCGCCTGCACGGCGTAGCCGGCGTGGCACTGCTTTCCGGCGTGTCCTTTGTAGGTGCGGCCCTGGTCGTTGCCATGTTTGTGGGTCCCGAACTGGCCGTAGTCGTGGGTTCCATCGTGTCGCTCGCGCTGACCGCCGCGCTTGCCATGCGCGCCGAGAACTCCGGTCACCTGGACGCGCGCTTCCATATGAATATCGAGGCCGGCGAACAGCTCACCGTTAAGTCGGCGCTTTCTGCCTGGTCGTGCTTCATCCTGATTTTTGTGCTGCTGCTGGGTACGTCCAACCTGGTGCCCGCCGTGCATGCCGCGCTTGCGCCCTTTGCAAGCCACGTGCAGGTGTATTGCGGCGAGAACCCCGGTACGCTTACGTTTTCGTGGATTAACACGCCGGGTGTTTGGATCTTCCTAGCCGCGTTTATCGGCGGTGCCATCCAGGGAGCTTCGCCGCGCATGATGGGCGAGGTGCTGGCCGCGACCGTCAAGCAGATGATGCCGACGGTAATTACGATGCTTTCGGTGCTGGGCTGTGCCAAGGTGATGGGCTATGCGGGCATGATCTCTTCGATCAGCGCGTTCTGCATCGCCGTTGCCGGTGGTCTGTACCCGATTCTGGCCCCGTGGATCGGTGCCGTCGGTGCGTTCGTGACCGGTTCGGGCACGTCCTCGGGTATGCTGTTTGGTCTCATCCAGAGCCAGGCCGCTTCGGCGCTGGGCGTGAGTGACTACTGGATGGTCGCGCTGAACGCCCTGGGTGTCGCCGCCGGCAAGATGATCTCGCCGCAGACCCTCGCTATTGGTCTTGCTGCCGTGCACGTGCGCGGTAAGGATGCCGAACTCTTGGGCGCGGTGCTGCCCTACGCCGCCGGCATGCTGGTCCTCATGAGCGCCATCGCCATGCTCGGCCAAGGCTTGCCGCTGTAGTCGGCACTTGGGGACATTACTTATGTGCCGGCACTTTAGGAACGTCCCTAAGTGCCGGCATCCGGGGACACTCCTTGGCTGTTGCCTGTTCAAGGGTGTCCCCAACGACTAGGCCGCTTGCGTGCGATTTTTGACCGTTGGGCGGGCGCTTCGCCGTTGCCGCAAAAACGTTTTTGCATATCGGGTACAACGGGCTTTACGTGAGTAAAGTGTGCGCCGCGTCCACGTGTCGCGCTTTTAAAGGAGGCCCCATGCCCGGTGTTACCCCCGCAGAAGTCTGTCCAACTTTGGCATCACGCTGGTCGAAGATCCCGCCGAGAACCAGCCCCGTCTGCTGGTTGACCTGCCGGCAGCCGAGCTCGTCGAGCATGCGATTCGCCGCGAAGAGGGCCGTATGGCCTCCAACGGCGCACTCGTGATCGAGACGGGGGAGCGCACCGGCCGTTCGCCCAACGACCGCTTTATCGTTGACACCCCCGATGTTCACGACAAGATTGCCTGGGGTGCCGTCAACCGCCCGCTGTCTGTCGAGAGCTACGAGGCCATCAAGGCCGGCATCGTCGACTATCTCAACGAGCGCGACGTGTTCGTCACTCGCGGTATGGCCGGTGCCGACCGCAACCATACGCGTCGTCTGCTTGTCGCCTGCGAGCGTGCCAGCCAGGCGCTCTTTATTAAGCAGATGCTCGCCCGCCCGCTTGCCCGTGAAATCGCACGCACCGCCGAGCCGGACTTCTGCTGTCTCTTATACAC
>USHF01000122.1 GCA_900554465.1 uncultured Collinsella sp. | reverse complement strand
GACAGGAGTAAGGTACCGGCGCGCGGTCAGATTCGCGACTCCAACTCGTCGGCGTTGATGGCCGAGGCGCTCGATGCAGGAGCCGAGCCCGTGTTCTACGGCATTGCGCCCGACGATGAGCAGGCGATCGCCGAACTGGTGCATCGTGCCGTGCAGGAGTGCGATTTTGTCATTACGAGCGGTGGCGCCTCGGCGGGCGATTACGACTATGTGACGGCGCTCGTCCGGCGCGAGGGCGAGGTGCTGTTTGACCGCATCTCGATGCGTCCGGGCAAGGCCATCACGTTTGGCTTGCTCGGGGGTAAGCCGTATTTGGGGCTTTCGGGCAATCCAGCGGCGGCGTATGTGGGCTTTGAGATGCTCGCGCGCCCAGCGATTCGCAAGATGCGTGGTTTTGCCGAGGGGGCGCGCCCCGTGCAGCGAGCGGTTCTTACCCACGGTGTGAAAAAGCGCCAGGACCGACGCTTCTTCGATCGCGCCACGGTTTTGCGCGACCCCGAGACCGGTGAGCTGTTGGTGACCGAGGCCAAGACGCAGAATTCGGCGCTGCTCGGCACGATGCAGCGGGCCAACTGTCTACTGCGTATTGACGAAGGACCGTGCGAGCTCAAGGCGGGAGATGCTGTGGACGTTGTACGCGTCGACCTGCCCGAGGGCGCCGTGTTGTAGGAGGAATGCTATGGAGCTGAAGATTTCGATCGTGACGTGCTCGGATACGCGCGATCTTTTGCAGGATGAGGCCGGAGCCGCACTCGAGGAACTTATCGAGGCACAGGGCTGGACGGTCGCCTCACATGTGGTCGTGCGCGACGACGTCAGCGAGATCGGTGATGCCATTGTGGAAGCCGCCGATGAGTGCCACGCCAATGTCGTGCTCACCTGCGGCGGCACGGGGCTTTCGATGCGCGATGTAACACCCGAGGCGACGCGTTCCGTCTGCTACCGCGATGTGCCGGGTATTGCCGAGGCAATTCGTGCCTACTCCATGACCAAGACGCGCCGCGCCATGCTCTCGCGCGCTATTTGCATGCAACGAGGTCATACACTTGTCGTAAACTTTCCCGGTTCTACGAAGGCCGCCCGCGAAAGCTGGGAGGCCGTGAGTGACCAGCTGGAGCATGCGGC
Source organism: uncultured Collinsella sp. (assembly GCA_900554465.1). GTDB lineage: Bacteria > Actinomycetota > Coriobacteriia > Coriobacteriales > Coriobacteriaceae > Collinsella. Next base: position 3,654 of record USHF01000122.1, on the reverse strand, counting down.
TCAGATGACGGCGGGCGGCGGACATACCAACTAAGCGGTTTACCTGCGGCGGGGCGACCTGAACGGCTGCTCCGCCTTTGTTTTCCGCCGAATCGACGCCGAGGTGCACGGTAATTTGAAACTATATTCTCTGACGAGAATAATATCTCACTATCATTATTCGCGCAGAAGTATAATCTGATTGCAGATTAAAGCCCGCGGCGGGGTGCCCGGGCATAGCGTTCGAAAGGGTTGAACATGTTCGATATGGTTTCTCGCCGCGGATTCGTTTCGCTTTCTGCTGTCGCCGCCGCCGGCCTTGGTCTTGCCGGCTGCTCGGGCAGCAAGACGTCCGAGCCGGCCGGATCCGATGCCGGCTCCGCCAAGGCCTCTTCCAAGAAGGAAGCCGTCGAGCTGCAGGTCTTTGCCGCCAACTCGCTCGAGAAGGCCCTGCCCGAGGTCCAGGAGCTCTACACCGACCAGACCGGCACCACGTTTGCCGACACGCAGTTTAAGGCGTCTGGCGACCTTGTCGAGCAGATGCGCGCCGGTGCCGCCGTCGACGTGCTCATCACGGCCTCCAAGGGCACCATGGATGACGCTGAGACCGCCGAGCTCGTCGACACCGACACCCGTGAGGATATGTTCGTTAACGACCTCGTGATCATTCGCGCCGAGGGCTCCGACACCAAGGTCGAGGCCATCGCCGACGTCGCGAACTTGGACGGTAAGATTGCCATTGGCGACGCCAAGACCGTCCCCGCCGGCAAGTACGCCAACCAGGCGCTGGCTTCCGTGGGCCTTTATACCGGCACCGAGGGCGACGACGGCGAGTATGCGCCCGAGATCGCCGACAAGGTGGCCCTGGCCGACAAAGTTGGTACCGCCGCCGCCTATGTGTCCACGGGCGACTGCGTGGCTGGCTTTGTCTACAGTTCTGACATCTACCGCTACGACGGCATCGAGGAGGCCTTCGTGTGCCCCGAGGATTCGCACAAGCCCATCGTGTACCCGGGTGCCGTTGCCGAGAGCTCCGAGCACGCCGACGAGGCCAAGGCGTTTATCGACTTCTGCCTGACCAACAAGAAGGCTCAGAAGATTTGGGCCAAGTACGGCTTTGAGCTTTCCGCGTAGTGCGGCTTGGCGCGATAATTCCATCGTTTTGTGTTTCACTCCGTCCTTGTATTCGCTTGGAGCTTTTCGTGCTTAATAGATTCCGCATGCTTGTCGCCTGTGCTTTGACCTTCGCGCTTTGCTGGGTGCCGGGATTTGCGTTTGCTGGGGACGCTGAGGACGGGGCCCAGGTTGCTGCGACCGCTCATGGGCTTTCCTATGGGATCGAGGGTTTTGAGCGGCTGGCCAAGGGGACCGCTCGTGCCATGGAGGGCCAGCCTGAGGGCTACCGGTTTCCCGTTGACGAGGACGTGGACCTTGTGGTGGCGCCTGCTGCCGATCGCGTTGTTGTGTGGATATCGCCCAAGGCGGTCGAGAAGTATGGATTGGATCCGCAGGACAACGAGTGCGTATCGGGTCTCAAAGCCCTCGTCTGTAAGCTCGACAGCGCAAACTGCATGGGAGGTGCGCGGCTAGGGGACGTGGATCTTCCTTGGTATGTCACGGCGGAAACAACGTTTGATGCCGGCGGGTATACCTATGGCTTTGACGAGCGCGGTGCGGATGGGGACCGTTATGTGGTGATTGCATCAGCCTCGGGTGATGCCAAGGGCGGCGCGCGTTGGCTTGATAGCGCTCAAATGGTAGAAGCATCGTCTGTTGCATTGCGGGATGAGCAGGGACCCTTGGCCTCTCTGGCCTCCTTTTTGGGCGATATCGACTATCGCCCGTTTTGGGTGTCCATTAAAACGAGTGGCCTTGCCCTGCTGATCTCCTTTGCGCTGGGCCTGTTCGCCGCGTGGAAGACTATGGGTACCTCGAGCCGCGTGAAGGGTTTGCTCGATTCGGTCTTTACGATTCCTATGGTGCTGCCGCCCACGGTCTGCGGCTTTCTGCTCCTCATGCTGTTTGGCCGCTCGACCGGGGTGGGCCAGTGGCTCATTGCGCACGGCATCTCGATTGTCTTTACGTGGCCCGCGGCGGTGATCTCTGCCGTGGTGGTGTCGTTCCCGCTCGTCTATCGTACGGCACTCGGAGCCTTCGAGAGCCTCGACACGCAGATGCTCGATGCGGCGCGCACGCTGGGCTGGTCCGAGCGTCGCATCTTTACCAAGCTTATGATGCCGCTTGGCTGGCCCTCGATTGCCGCCGGCACGGTGCTCGCCTTTGCCCGCGCGATGGGCGAGTTTGGCTGCACCCTGTTCTTTGCGGGCAACTACGCCGGCATTACGCAGACCATTCCCATCGCCATCTACTTTGAGTGGATGGGCGGCAACACGTCGGTGGCCCTCTTTTGGGTCGTGGTCGTAATTGCGTTCAGCTTCCTGGTCATCCTATTCATCAACATGTACACGGCACATTCGCAAAAGTACCGCGAGCGCGGTCTTTCCCGTGCGGAGCGCAAGCAGGCCAAAGAGCTCGCCGGTCAGGGCGATTCGCTCGATCCGGCGGGCGGCGATGCTCTGCGTATCGATCGCGAGGCATTGGCTGAGCTCATGCGCGATGAGCCCGCTATGCAGGGAGGTCGATAGGCCATGTCACTCGTTCTGGACATAAAAAAGCGCTATCCGGGGTTTATGCTCGATATGCAGCTTGAGGCCGGCGAGGAGCGTGTGGCGCTGCTTGGTGCCTCGGGCTGCGGCAAGAGCTGCACGCTGCGCTGCATCGCCGGTGTTGAGACGCCCGACGAGGGCAAGATCGTCGTCAACGGCGTGACCTTTTTTGACTCGGCGGCGGGCATCAACCTGTCGCCCCAGGAGCGAAAATGCGCCCTGCTGTTCCAAAACTATCAGCTTTTCCCCAACATGACGGTGGCCGATAACGTATGCGCCGGTGTAAAGGATGCGGGCGACGCCGCCGCGCGCAAAAAGCTCGCCGAGCGCTATCTGAGCATTTTCGGTCTAGCCGACTTTGCCGACCGCTATCCCGCACGCCTCTCGGGCGGCCAGCAGCAGCGTGTGGCGCTTGCCCGCATGGTGGCGGCGCATCCGGGCATCTTTATGTTCGACGAGCCCATGAGCGCACTCGATTCCTATCTTAAGAGTGCCCTCGAGCAGAACATGCTCGACCTGTTCGATGTGTGCAACCGCACCGTGCTCTATGTGAGCCACGACATCGACGAAGCATGCCGCCTCTGCCAGCGCATCTGCGTGATGCACGACGGGCATGTCGAGGAGATTGGCTCCGTCGAAGACGTGGTTCGCCGCCCGCAGACGCTGGCAGCACTGCGCCTGACGGGCTGCAAAAATACGAGCCGCGCGCGCAAGATCGGGCCTCGGGAAGTTGAGGCCCTCGACTGGGGCATGACCTTTAACGTAGGTCGCGAGGTTCCCGATGACGTTGCGTACCTGGGCATTCGCGCAAGCTACTTCCATGTTGACAATCGCGCAGAGCGGGGTCGCAACAGTTACGACTTGCATGTGGCTCGCGTGAGCGATTCTCGCTTTGAGCGCCTGGTGCTGTTGGACGTGCCGCGTGTCGATGCGCCCACACGTCTGCAGTGGAAGGTCAACAAGGTGGGCGCTGTCTCTTATACACATCTCCGAGCCCACGAGACATGCG
>USHF01000121.1 GCA_900554465.1 uncultured Collinsella sp. | reverse complement strand
CATGATTGGTTGTTGAGCGTTGGTCAAAATGGTTGTTTTTACAGTAGCGCTAACAGCAGATCCCGATCCACTCCGGCCAGCGGTAGTGGCCGCCCCGGTCCGAGTGGATCGTCGTGCGCACCCCCGCCGGCCTCGCCGCGCAGGCCTTGAGCAGGCTCGAGTTCGCGAGGCGCTTGTCGGGGTGCAGCCCGATCGACCAGGCGACGGGCATCCCGTCGAAGCAGTCGACGATCGGGCTCAGGTAGACCTTCTCGCCGCCCGGGAGCCTGAACTCGGTGATGTCGGTGAGCCACAGCAGGTTGGGCTCGTCGGCGTGGAAATTCCTGTTCACGAGGTTCTCCGGCGCCTTGTAGACCTCGCCGGCATAGGAGCTGTAGCCTGAGGATCCTTAAAAGAAAGTCCAGTTTATCCTTCCCACTCCAATTGGGAATCCTCCGATGCGCCTTCGCACGCTCGCATGACCTCGATACCGTGCGAGCGTGCGAACTTGACGAGCTCTGCGTTGCGGGCGTTTATGGTGCCGAAGGCGACGGGGCACACGATAAGGCGCGCGCAGTGGACGAGGAGCTCTTTGGCGCGGGCTATGGTTTTATCCCCGATCGGCTCGAAGGCGCGCTCGACCACGCATTCCGCCGCCAAGTCGCGCGCGAGCTCGCAGTCGATGTCCCCTTCGTGCAGAACGCCCGCGTAGAACGCCTTGCCCTGCCGGATGAGCTGGCGAAACACAGCCGAACCCGTACCTGCGCCGGCGATGACGAACGTGTGCGTATCGCCGTGCGGGCGCCCAATTTCCACGCTGCCGAAGCGCTCGTTGAAGGTGCCATGCTGAAGGCCGTAGAGCTCGCCAATCGTCTCGCGCGTGAATATGTCCTCGGGTACGCCGGCGCGGAAGACCCGGCCGTCCTTCACGCAAATCACCTTGTCGGCGCTTTTCTGCGCGAGTTCGAGTTCGTGGATGGACATGATGACAGCCACATTACGCGATTTCGCAAGGTGTCGAAGTATTCGCAGCAGGTCGATCTGGTAGCGGATATCGAGATACGACGTGGGCTCGTCGAGCACGAGCACACGCGGATCCTGCGCGATGGCGCGTGCGAGCATGACGCGCTGGCGTTGCCCGTCGCTTATCTGCATGAAGTCGCGCTCGGCGAGCTCTTCCACATGTGCGGTTTTCATGGCCTCGCCGACCCGACTATGGTCATTGGGCGATAGTGTGCCCATTCGTCCGGTGTAGGGATGCCTTCCCGCCTCTACGATATCGCGGCAGGTGAGGAGCTCGGTCCGGGGGCGATCTGTCAGCATAACGGCAAGGTTCCTTGCGAACTCCGCCGTCTTCCATCGGGAAATCTCCCGCCCGTCGAGCTCGACCGCGCCGGCAAGCGGTGCCAGATGGCGTGTGATGGTTTTCAAGATGGTCGACTTGCCCGAGCCGTTAGGCCCGATGAGCGCCACGATGTCGCCCGCGCGAACCTCCAGATCGACGCCTTCGACTACGACCTTCTTGTCGTAGCCCGCCGACAGGTCGCTTATGCGGAAAAGCGGCACTCCGTCAGCCTGCGTTTCGACCGGGGCTTCGAGGTTCGACTCCGCTCGGAGGAGTCGTTCCGCGCGCAGTTCCGCACGAGCCGAAAGTGCCTTCTGGCGCTTTCGTGCGAGCTCAGGACTGTCTAAGCATGGAATGTCCCCTCCGAGCGTTTTGGGTCGCGGCACGATTTCCCGCATCTACCTCACCCGCTTCTTCAACATGAGCGCGATAACCACCGGCGCGCCGAAGATGGCGGTGACGGCGCTGATGGAAAGCTCGACGGGAGAGAACAGCGTGCGTGCGATCAAATCGCAGCCCGCGCAGAAGATGGCGCCTCCCAAGAAGCACGCAGGAATCACGCGGATGGGTTTCGACGACTTTAGCGCCGACTTCACGAGATGCGGAACCGCGATGCCTACGAACGACACCGGACCAGCGAACGCGGTCACGCAGGCGGAGAGCATGCTCGCTAGAAGGACGAGCACCACGCGGAAGCGTGCGACGTTCACGCCGACGCTTTTCGCGTAGGCTTCTCCCAGCTGGAAGGCGGAAAGGGGCTTCGATATCGCGAATACGCATGCGCTCACGGCGATCACCACGACCGCGATGACCGCAACGTCGTCCCAGCTCGAACCCGAGAAGCTACCCAAAGACCAGTTGTGCAGGTTCACGATGGACTGGTCGTCGGCGAAGGCGATGAGGAAGTTCGTCGCCGCCGAGCAGATGTATCCCACCATGACGCCCGCCACGATGAGCATGGCCATGGAACTTATGCGCCGTGCGATGAGGAGCACGAAGCCGATGGTGATAAGCGAGCCCAGAAACGCTGCGGCCACCATGGCCGGCGAGGACATGGCCTGGTTTGCGCCTAGAAGTACGATCATCGTAAGCGCGACGACGAACTTTGCGCCCGAGGAGACGCCCAAGATGAACGGGTCGGCGATGGGGTTGTTGAAAAACGTCTGCAGCAGGAACCCGGAAAGCGAAAGTGCCCCGCCGAGAAGCACGGCTGAAAGCACGCGCGGCAGGCGAATCTCCCAGATGACCTGGCTTTCCATGGAATTGGCCGCGCCGCCCGAAAGGATGCCGGGGATGTGGTCTGCGGGCACGAGCACGCTCCCGATGCACAGGTTGGCCCCGACGAGCACGATGAGGGCAACAGCGAGCAGCGCCGTCACGACGCGACACCGCGCGGCGCGCCCCGATTCGTCGTATGCCATGGAAAGCCGGCTTCTCATGGCGCTAACCGAGCTTCCTCAGATAATGGAAGTCGCTCGCGTCATCGCCGGTGAACGCCCCGTGCAGCTCGTCGATAATGTCGGCGGTAGAAGTCATCTGCTGGTACATGTCGGCGCTTGTGACCCAGACGTTGCCGTTCTTCACGGCTTTGAACTGCGACAATAGCGCGTTTTTGCCTACGAAGTCGTTCAAGGTGGCAACCGATTCGTCGATGGTGCCGTTGTAGACGATGATGTCGGCATCCTTCGCCGTCGCGTAGAAGCGCTCCATTTCGAGCGTTACTGACGAACCTGACGTCGACGCCGTCTGCGCGTCATCGAGCGCATAGCTGCCGCCTGCAAGCTCGATCATCTGCGCCACGTAGTCGCCCGCCCGCCGCGTGACGGCGGCCCCGTTCGAGTTAATGTAGAAATACGCCACGGTTTTACCTGACGACGCGAGCCCCGACGTTTGCTCGACGCGGGCCTTCTGCTCGTTGAACAGGTGCGCGGCCTCGTCTTCCTTGTCGAACAGGACGCCGAAAAGCTTAATCCACTCGACGCGCCCGAGTGCTTCGGGCTCGCTCGACGACTGTTCGGTGAGCACGACGAGCCCGAGCTTCTGCAGCTTTTCCTTCACATCGGGCGTGTGGTTGATCATGGTGTTCTCGATGGCGAGCGTGCAGCCCGAGGCCGATATTCGCTCGTAGTCGGGCGCGCTGTACTTGCCGCCGTAGGCGATCGCCCCACTTTCGAGCGCGCTTTTGAAGCCTGCGACCGAGCAATCGTCGGCCTTCGTGCCCGACATGATGATATTGTCGTTCGCATCGAGCGCGTCGACCAGGCACATCGTCGCCGACGACACGAGGTACACCTTGTCGGCGGGGCGCCTTATGACCGCGATGTCGGAGCTCAACGCATCAGGTACCTTCGCATCTTGCGGCACCACGAGGAAACGCTCTCCATTCGAAACGCAGATAAGCCGCAGACCGCCTTCGAACTCGTCGACAGTGAAGTGCTCAGCGTATTCAAGCTGAAGCGCCCCCGTCGGCTCCCAGCCGCAGCCCAAATCGGCGTTGTGGAAGTCGGCCGCGGCGCTTGAAGCCGTTCCCGCAGGGGAGCCACCGCTTGCTTCTTCGCCCGATTTCTCCTTCATGGTGGATGAGTCGAAGTGGATCGTGTAGTCGATGGTGTGCGGCGTCGACATGGCGACGGTCTCGGCCGACACGGCGATGTCCTCGTCGAGCGTGACGGGTATCTCGAACGTGGAGTTGCCGCCGTCGTTTACGGGCGCGTAGTCCACGCCGTCGACGGTCATCTTGTCGTAGTTCGAACTCGACCAGGTGATGGTCGCGGTGTAGGTGTCGCCATCCTTCACAATTGTGGTGGGTGAGGCGATGCTTGCGCGCCCTGACCCACCGGAAAGCGAGACACTCACAGTGTATTCCTGAGAGCGCGCCGTGCCACCGGTCGCGTTCGGGCTCGCACTGCACCCCGCGAAGGGAAGCGCGAGCAGGGCGACGAGAACGCAGGTGATCGCGCGCGCCGCGATGCTGTGGCGCTTCCTGTTTTCCCCCTTGGGGAGAATCGACCGCATGGCGTTACTTCAGTGCGTCGGCGCGCAGATCGACGCCGGCGGATTCGAACACAAGCGTGCGGTCGTACCACTGCTCTTTTCTAATACTCCACGCGGCACAGGCGGTGTCCTCGTCGAGCGCATCAACGGGCACGTCGTAGGTGTACTTGCCTTCCGCGTTTTCCACATAGGGGATGAAGTCGGCCTCGCTCGCGGCGGCAGCCTCGTCGCCCGTGCCCATGAAGAGCTTGCCGTAGCCCGTGCCGGAAAGCGTCATCACGCAGTGCATGGAGCCGTTTTCCACGATGAGCTGGGCGTCCACAATCCTGAACATGTTCGAGCTGGAATCTACGGTGATCGGATAGGTGCCGTCGGCCACCTTGTCGGCGGTGATGGGGGCAGCGCTTGCACCCTCGGTCGCATCGGCCGCCTGCTCGGTCTTTTCCTGCTGTCTCTTATACACATCTCCGAGCCCACGAGACATGCGCAGATCTCG
>USHF01000120.1 GCA_900554465.1 uncultured Collinsella sp. | reverse complement strand
CGGCGGCATGACCAGAAGGTCTATGCCGCCTTGCTTCAAGGCACCTTGCTCGCTCTGGCGGGTTTTCGCTGTTGGTAGCGAATCATCGGCTATTTCGTTGCTGGTCAATATAAGATATTGATTTGCGTTAAACGTAATTCGATGTTTTTGAGGGTAGGGGATTGATTTGGGTCGTTCTGCGGATATGACGCCGCCTTTGCGTTGGCGGTTGGGTGTTGCTGGTAGCGTGGCGTTGGCCGTGCTGCTTGTTGACCAGCTGACCAAGCTTGCGGTTCGTGCCGTCGGCGATGCTCTACATGTGACTGTTATCCCCGGTGTGATCGACTTCCTTTTCGTGCGTAACATCGGTGCTGCCTTTAGCATGGGCGAGGGACATGGCCTCGCGTTTGCCGTGCTGGCGTTTGTCGTTATCGTTGCGATCGCGGTGTACTTGCTTCGCGCGCCCCAGCTTGCTCGCTTTGAGGTTGTGGGCATGGCTATGGTCGTGGGCGGCGCCATTGGCAATGCGATCGACCGTCTGGCTTTTGGCTTTGTGACCGATTTTATTGCCACCACCTTCATCGACTTCCCCGTCTTCAATGTGGCCGATGTCGGCATTACGGTCGGTGTGGTGCTTGCCCTCATCGGCTACATGTTCTTGAGTCCTGCGGCCCGTGAGGTCGATGCGACCGCCGAGCTTAACGCTCGTGACGAGGCCCGCGCCAAGCGCAAAGCCAAGCAGCGTGGGGAGCGTGCCCGCAAGATTCGCGAAAGGAATGAGCGCTAATGGCCGACATCCATATCCTTGTTGCCGACGATGCCGCTGGTCAGCGCCTTGACGCCTATCTGGGCGCCAATGACGGCTGCCCTACGCGCTCTGCCTGCGCGCATCTGATCGAGGGCGGTGCCGTTGCCGTCAACGGCGAGACATGCCTGTCAAAAAAGTATGCCGTGCGCTCCGGCGACCGTATTTCGGTCGATTTGCCCGAGCCGCACGATCCCACCGATGTGATTCCCGAGGCCATTCCCCTCGATATCCGCTACGAGGACGACTACCTCATCGTGCTCTCCAAGCAGCGCGGTCTGGTGTGCCATCCCGCCCATGGCCACGAGAGCGGCACCCTTGCGAACGCCTTGGTCTATCACTGTGGCATTGACCATCTGGGCACCGTGCAGGGCGAGGACCGCCCCGGCATCGTGCATCGCCTGGATCGTGACACCTCGGGCCTTATGCTCGCGGCAAAAGACGACGACACCCAGCGCGCGCTCCAGAATCTCATCCGCACGCGCACGCTCGACCGCCGCTACATTACGCTCGTCCACGGCCACATTGCCATGGACGAGGGCACCATTAACACTGGCATTGCCCGTTCTACGCGCGACCGTGTCAAGATGGCGGTTTCGGTCGATCCTTTCGCGCGCCAGGCCATTACGACCTTTAAGGTCCTCGAGCGCTTCGATTCCACACGCTTCGACGACGGCTACACGCTCGTCGAGTGCCACCTGTTTACGGGCCGCACACATCAGATTCGCGTGCATATGCGCCATATCAACCATGCCTGCGTGGGCGATCCACTCTACGGCAAGTGCGATGCGCGCGCTGATCAGGGCCTGACCAGGCAGTTCCTGCATTCCTGGCGCGTGGCGTTCGACCATCCCGTGACGGGGGAGCGCATTGAGTGCCGCGACGAGCTGCCGTGGGATCTCGCTGCGGTTCTCGACGATTTGGCTCCGCGTTCGCTTGGCCGCACCGCTGCCGGCGACGAGATCGTTCCTCAGCTCGGTCTTCTCGAAGCCTAGTTAGTATTAGGTGGTTTCTTGAACGCCCCTAGCCTGCGGTAAGATATACGGTTGTTTACGTAACGCGTTCCTGGGAGCCTGCATGCTCGCCTTTTTACAAACCAACACGCCCATCGTGATCTTTAACCAGATTGTGGTTACGCTGCTCACGGTCTGCTTTTTGTACCAGGTGGTCTTCTTTGTCATTGGCGCCCTGCGCGGTGAGGTCGCACCTCCCAAGGCCAAAAAGCTCCACCGGTATGCTTTCTTTATCGCGGCGCATAACGAGGAAGCCGTGATCGCCAACCTCGTTCGCTCCATCAAGGATCAGGATTATCCTTCCGAGCTCATCGAGGTCTTCGTGGTCGCCGATGCCTGCACCGACAACACGGCGCAGCTTGCGCGCGAGGCGGGCGCCATTGTCTATGAACGCAACGACCTGGCCCGCAAGGGTAAGAGCTGGGTCATGGATTTTGGCTTCGACCGCATCCTTAACGAGTATCCCGACACCTTCGAAGGCTACTTTATCTTCGATGCCGATAACGTTATCTCCCGCGATTACGTATCCAAGATGAATGACGCCTTTGACCAGGGCTTCCATGTGGTCACAAGCTACCGCAACTCCAAGAACTTCGGCAGCTCGTGGATCTCGGCAGCTAATGCCACCTGGTATCTGCGCGAGGCACGCTTTCTCAACAACGCGCGCAACATCTGCAAGACTTCTTGCGCCGTCTCGGGTTCGGGCTACCTCATCTCCGCCAGTGTTATTGAGGGCATGCACGGCTGGCAGTTCCACACGCTGACCGAGGACATTCAGTTCACCACGTTCTGCGCCATTCACGGCATCCGCATCGGTTATGCGCCGGCAGAGTTCTTTGACGAGCAACCCGTGACGTTCAAGGCATCCTGGAAGCAGCGTATGCGCTGGACCAAGGGCTTTTATCAGGTGTTCTTTACATATGGTAAGCACTTGGTCAAGTCGACCTTCCGTTACCATCGCTTTGCCGCCTACGACATGTTTATGACCATCGCTCCGGGCATGCTTCTGTCCCTGATTTCCATGCTCGCCAACGCGACGTTCCTCATCGTGGGTGGACTCTCACACGGCTTCTTGGCTACCGAAGTCGAGATGCAGGCTTGTGCCGCCTCGCTCATTATGACCTTCGCGATGATGTACCAGACCTTCTTTATCCTTGCGCTGCTCACGACCATCTTTGAGTACAAGCATATTCACTGCGCGCAAAAGTGGCGTCTGGTGACCAACCTGTTTACCTTCCCGATCTTTATGTTCAGCTATATCCCCATCACGGTGGCTGCTCTGTTCCTAAAGGTCGACTGGGTGCCGACGCAGCACGCCGTAAGCGTTACCCTCGACGAGGTCATGCAAGGCGCCAAATAACCACCACCAAAACCACCACAAAGGGGACAGGCACCTTTGTGGTGGTTTTTGCGTTTGAGCTGCTGCCCAAGGAGGTGTTCGATGGTCTATATCCCGTTTTGGATTTGCATCTTTGCCGGCGCGGCGATTGATGCCCGTGAGCGGCGGTTTCCGAATGCGCTTGCCGGTGCGTGTGCGGTGGCGGCGTTTGCAGGCGTCTGGCTCGACGAGGGCGTTAACACGGCGCTTGACCATGCCGGTCTTGCTCTCATCGTCTGCCTTGCCCTTGTGCTTACCGAGTTGCTCTGGCGTCGTGTTCGCCACGCTCCCGGCATTGGCATGGGGGACGCCAAGGCGCTCTTTGCCCTTTGCACGCTCGACCCTCTGGGCGGCATCGTGGCATTTGCCGTCGCGCTCCTGGTGCTGGCCCTCTCCTGCCTCTTCGCAAAAACGCGTTCTCTGCCATTGCTCCCGTTTCTAGTGCCGATTTTTGCCATAATCGAGGTCGTGGGCTGCACATTGTAACCGATTGCGCATTCTTCTTAAGGAGCATGCCATGGCAACTAATCAAGAAACGGCCGTCATTAAGGCGCGCATGGACCGTATTCCCTCGGCGTTGTCGCCCGAACTTGTCGAGCGCATTGCCGCCGATCGTGCTTCGGGCTATGTCAACCCGTATCGTTGCAACGACGATCAGGTCATTCGTCGTATTGATCGCGCCGCCGACAAAGGCACGCTTATGCGTCCGGCGTTTATGCGCGATACCGAAAAGATACTTCATCTTCCGGCGTACACCCGTTATGCGGGCAAAACGCAAGTCTTTAGTTTCCGTAGCAATGACGATCTGTCACGCCGCGGTTTGCACGTGCAGCTTGTCTCCCGCATTGCGCGCGATATCGGTCGCGCCCTGGGGCTCAATTGCGATCTGATCGAGGCGATTGGCCTGGGTCATGACTTGGGACACACGCCTTTCGGCCATGCCGGCGAGCGCTTCCTCAACGATATCTATCATGAGCGTACGAGGCGTTATTTTTTCCATAACGTGCAGTCGGTCCGCGTGCTCGACGCGCTGTACGGCCGCAACGTGTCACTCCAGACGCTCGACGGCGTTCTATGCCATAACGGCGAGTACGAGCAGCGTGCGTTTGAGCTCTCGGACATGAGCTCCTTTGACCAGTTCGATCAGACGGTTGAGGGCTGTATCGCCACAGGCTATGGCGCTATTGAGCACCTGCGTCCCATGACGCTCGAGGGCTGCGTCGTTCGCATTTCGGACATCCTCGCCTACGTCGGTCGTGACCGTCAGGATGCGATCGCGGCGGGCCTGCTTTCGCCCGACGCTTTTGATGATGACCGGGGCGGTGCCTACAACAGTTGGATCCTCACACACGCCTCCATCGATATCGTGGAACATAGTTACGGTAAACCGCGTATCGAGATGAGCGAGGACCTGTTTGAGGAAATCCGCCGGGCCAAGCGCGAGAACTACGAGAAGATCTACAGCAAGGGCGGCATCGAGGGCGATTCCGAGGCGGAGTTGCGCGAGGCATTCGAAAAACTCTACGACCGTTGCCTGCAGGATCTAAATAAAGGCGACGAGTTCTCTTACATCTTTAAGCATCATGTTTCGCGCATTGAGCAGCAGCTTTCCTACTACGATCTGTCTCTTATACACATCTCCGAGCC
>USHF01000119.1 GCA_900554465.1 uncultured Collinsella sp. | reverse complement strand
GCAGCGTCAGATGTGTATAAGAGACAGGAGCCGTGCGGCAGCGTCGCTCGATGCCCTGTCGCCGCTCAAAGTGCTTGCTCGCGGCTATTCCATCGCGTACAGCGATGATGGTGTGGCTACGAGTGCCAAGACCTTTAAGCCTGGCGACGCCATTCGCGTGCGCATGGCAGACGGCAACGTGGCAGCAACGGTCGATACGGTCGAGTAGACCGCGTTTCGCAGTGATAGACCCTTAGGAAAGGAAACAGATATGGCAGAGAAGACCCCGGTCGAGCAGCTTACGTACAAGCAGGCCTCGCAGGAGCTGGAGCTCATCATCCGCAGCCTGGAGTCGGGCGATATGGAGCTTGAGGAGTCGCTCGAGAGCTACACCCGCGGCGTCGAGCTCCTCAAAAGCCTGCGCACCCGCCTGTCCGATGCCGAGCAGAAGGTCTCGGTGCTCCTTAAGGACGTCGACGGCAACGACGTGCTCGCCGACGGCGAGGCCGCCAACACCGATGATAACCTTTCGTTCTAAGCATCTCGACCAAATATAATTACCTTGGTCTGTAAGAAAGGAACCAGCTATGTGCGATTGCATCTTCTGTAAAATTGCCAACCACGAGATCCCCTCGACCGTTGTCTATGAGGACGACCAGGTCATCGCCTTCGACGACCTCAACCCGCAGGCGCCGGTCCACACGCTCGTGATCCCCAAGAAGCACTACAGCGACATCGCCGACAACGTGCCTGCCGAGACCATGGGCGCCATGGCTCACGCCATCCAGGAGGTCGCCAAGGCCAAGGGACTGGAGGACGGTTTCCGCGTCATTTCCAACAAGGGTGTCAACGCCGGCCAGACCGTCATGCACTTCCATATGCACGTCCTCGGCGGCAAAAACCTGGGCGAGAACCTCATCTGAGGGCGCGTAGCCCGTCGACTTGGCTGCCTTTGGAGTAATCTATGCAGCTTTCTCAACTCGAATACCTTCAAGCGGTAGCGAACTATGGCGGCGTGCGCAAAGCAGCTCGCGCCGTTCATGTGAGTCCGCAGGCTGTTTCGTCGGCAATCAAAAAGTTGGAATCTGAGTATCAGATTGTTTTGCTCAACCGATCGGCGGGGGAGGCTGTTTTGTCTTCGGCGGGCAGAGAATTTGCGCGTCGTGCACGCGTGATCCTGGCACAAGTCGACGATCTCAAAAAGTACGCTCAATCGGGGAGCGACGGCGTTTCGCCCGATGGCCACTTTCGTCTTTACGCCCCCTGCCTTCATGGGCGGGGGCGCCTTTTTGCCGAAAACTGGTATGACTCGTTTGAACGCTCGCATCCTCAGATTCACCTTGATGTGTGGCATCAGCCAACGGCTACATGCTTTGAATCACTTGTGCTTGGTATTTCGGATGCGGCCATCTCATTTGAGGAACCAAGGGACAGTGTCCTTTCTTCGAAATACTTGGGTGAAAAGGAGCTCAAGGTTCTTTCATGCCCAGCGGGTCATCAATCTGTGGGCGCCATGACCATTCGCGAGTTACTGGGCGGCAGGCTCGCTGTTCCCATTAATTTGTCACCCTGTCTCAATGCAATCAATCAATGTCCCGAAGCCCAGCTCGTCAATTTTCGCTTCCGTGATGTTGAATACGGAAACAGGGCGCAGACTGAGTTTCTTCAAGCCGGGGGATTGATATTGAGTTTTTCTGGCTCTTCTCTCGCATCAGATGTATTGGAAGTGAGCGAGTGCTCCATTGAAGGTTCGCGTGACGTAGCCTTGCCCATCTACTTTTGCTATCGACAAAATGCCTGGACTGATCGACGCCAGACGGTTTTTCTGCACCTATTGCGTCATCTTGCTTCGTGAGATTAATTGGCTTCGAGGCATCAAGTGATTATTGACGCCTTGTAACACATAGCTGACAGCTTTGCCCTCATGTTTTTCCAAGATTCCGATTTAGATTGCTGACTCTTGGAGGGTGGAGCATGAAAAACCGTACGGTTTTGCTTTATATGACGTTCGTTTTTCTGTCGAACTTCAGCACCATCTTGTATTTTCTAACTGTCTACCTTGAGTTCGTCGGACTTTCGATGGTATCGATTTCTAGCATGATGATTGCATATCAAGTGAGCAAGTTCATCCTTGAAGTTCCCACTGGCTATATTGCTGATAGGTTTGGACGAAAGACAAGCGGTCTCGTTGGCGTCGTGGGAATGCTTGGATACTACGCCGCCCTGCTTCTCGTCCGTTCTCCCCTGCTTTTAATCGGTGCGTTCGCTCTCAAGGGTTTTGCCGTTGCGTGTGTGAGCGGATCCATCGAAGCGATTTACATTGACAGCGTCTCTCAGGACCAGCTCGTAAGACTTAATGTCGTTGAGCGATTTGTTTTCTATGCCTCTTATGCCATCTCCGCTTGCGTGGGCGGTTTCATTTCGTCCGTCGGTGCATATCTCATTGGTCTTTCGGCAGATATCATCGCAATGGTGTTGACGTTGGTTGTCGTTGTCTGCATTCCTGAAATGCGAAGAGGGGGCACTGCGACGACACCTGAACATGGGATTAGCCCGAAGATGATCGGTACCGCTATTGCGGGTAATGGCATTCTTCGTTCAGCGTTCATCATGGACTGTTCTCAGGCATTTGCTTTTGTCGCCCTGGAAGACTTTTTCTCACTGCTGCTTGCGGGTCGCGGAATGAATGCCGTCGCTTCGGGTGTCACCATTGCGGTCCAGCTCCTTGCCTCGGCCTCCATGGGACTTATTGTGCCCTGTGCGATTGCTCATGTCGACAAGGGCCGCTTTGCGCGTATTTGCGGCATCGTGCGCCTTTTCCTGACAGCTTTGTTTTTGATTCCCCTTACTCCGGCTAATTTGCTGCCCGTGTTCTATGCGCTGCAGACGGTTGCGTACTCGTTATTTGCTCCAATTAAATACTCATTTTTTCAAAAGGCAGCCGATTCATCGATGCGCTGTTCACTGATTTCGGTTCAAAACCAGATGGTGGCGGTGGGCGCCATCCTTTTCTATCTGTTCAATGCTGTGTTGAGCAGCATCGCGGGCATTCGAGTCGTATTGCTTGTCGCGCTCGGGATTTCTTCCCTTGTGTATATCCCCGCGCTCTTTCGTCTTACAAGCCAAAGGTCATGAGTATTTGGGCACCGATAACTTATATATCAACGCAATAAACCCGAGCGCGAGGGCGTTTGGGTTTATTATTGATGCGTATGTAACCTGGCGGCGCCACACCGCCTGTTAGTAGGGAGACACATGAACGTTCTGGTCGTCAACGCAGGATCTTCGACCCTTAAGTATCAGGTCATCGATACCAAGTCCCACAAGGTGTCCGCAAAGGGCTCCTGCGAGCGCGTCTGTTTTACCGGCGGTACCTTCACCCACGCTGCCAACGGCTCCAAGAAGGTGACCGAGAACATCGAGTTTCCCGACCACAAGGTCGCCATCGAGGTCGTCCTGAAGGACCTCGAGGCCAACGGCGTCAAGATCGAGGGTATCGGCCACCGTATCGTTCAGGGCGGTTGGTACTTCGGTGATTCCTCCCTCGTCGACGAGGACGTCCTCGCCAAGATCCGCGAGGTTGCTCCGCTCGCCCCGCTGCACAATAACCCCGAGGCCAACGTTATCGAGTACTGCCTCGAGCAGTATCCCGACCTGCCCAACGTCACGGTTTACGACACCGCTTTCCACTTCAACATGCCCGAGGTCGCCAAGACTTACGCCCTGCCCAAGGACGTCTGCGACAAGCTGCACATCCGTAAGTACGGCGCCCACGGCACCAGCTACCGCTACATCTCCAAGAAGGTCGCCGAGATGACCAACGGCGAGGCCCGCAAGGTCGTCGTGTGCCATATCGGCTCCGGCGCTTCCCTGTGCGCCATCGAGGACGGCAAGTGCATGGACACCACCATGGGCTTGACGCCGCTCGACGGCGTTATGATGGGCACCCGCTGCGGCTCCATCGACCCGGCTACCGTGTGCTACCTGCAGCGCGAGGGCGGCTACACCTTCGACGAGGTCGACGAGATGATGAACAAGAAGTCCGGCCTTTTGGCTGTGACCGGTGGCAAGACCAACGACTGCCGCAATGTCGAGGAGCTCGCTGCCGCTGGCGACCCCGAGGCTCAGCTCGCCTTCGATATGTTCGTCTACAAGATTGCCGCCAAGGCTGCCGAGATGGCCACTTCTATGTGCGGTATGGACACCCTGGTCTTTACCGCCGGCATCGGCGAGCACGCTCCGGCCGTCCGCGCCGGCGTTGCCGACCGCCTGGCCTTTATGGGCGTCAAGATGGATCATGCCCGCAACGCCCTGCGTGGTGACGGCGCTTGGTGCCTGTCTGCCAAGGATTCCAAGGTCAAGATTTTCGTCATCCCCACGGACGAGGAGTTCATGATCGCTTCCGACGTCGAGCGCATCGTCAACGGCAAGTAATTGATACAAGGGGAGGGGACTGGATGGCCTTGTGCCGTTCAGCCCCCTTTTACGCTCTTTGGGCGAAGAGTTTGATAGATATTTATCGAATTCTGATAACTTCTTATTAAGGATACGGCCGCCTTATGGGTTTGCCGACCGTACTGTAATCACGAAGGAGTCTCATGAACGTACTTGTTGTCAACGCCGGTAGCTCAAGCCTTAAATATCAGCTTTTGGATACCGATACCCGCGAGGTTTTCGCCAAGGGCAACTGCGAACGTATCGGTTCGGACATGGGCATCTTTGGCCACTCCGAGAACGGTGGCGCCAAGCAAACCGAGGAGGTTCCCTTCCCGGATCACCGTTCGGCTATCGCACGTGTGCTCGAGGAGCTCGAGACTGTCTCTTATACACATCTGACGCTGCCGACGACTCCTT
>USHF01000118.1 GCA_900554465.1 uncultured Collinsella sp. | reverse complement strand
GATCTACACGTAAGGAGTCGTCGGCAGCGTCAGATGTGTATAAGAGACAGAACCTCGAGACCGCTGCCGAGGCCTATGGCAACCACGTTGACATGCTCCCCGACTTTGACCTGGTCGTCCTGGCCCCGCAGGCCGCAAGCTACCTGGCCGACCTTCAGAAGGACTGCGAGCGCGTGGGCAACAAGTGCGTCGCCTGCCGCGGTAAGCAGTACATCGAGCTCTCCCAGAACGGCGACAAGTCTCTCGCCTTCGTAAGCGAGCAACTCTCGAAGTAAGTAACGCTCAGGGCCAGCCGACCATCCAAGACCGGCTGGCCCTTCGATTTAGACGATTGGATCATCATGTCCGTTAACCCTGCTAGCGTCACTAACCCGCCTGCGCAGTTTCCCGAGGACTTTGTCTTTGGCGGCGCCACTGCTGCCTACCAGGTAGAGGGCGAGACCCGCACTCACGGTAAGGGCAAGGTTGCCTGGGACGACTTCCTGGAGGCCCAGGGGCGCTTTTCCCCCGATCCCGCTTCGGACTTCTACAACCAGTACCCCGTCGACCTGGAACTGTGCGAGGAGTTTGGCATCAACGGCATCCGCCTCTCCATCGCCTGGAGCCGCATCTTCCCCAACGGCACCGGCGAGATCAACCCCGAGGGCGTCCAGTTCTACCACGACCTCTTCGCCGAATGCCATAAGCACCATGTTGAACCGTTCGTCACGCTGCATCACTTTGACACGCCGCTGCCCCTCTTTGAGAAGGGCGACTTCCTCAACCGCGAGACCATCGACGCCTTTGTGGACTTTGCCACCTTCTGCTTTAAGGAGTACGCCGACCAGGTGACCTATTGGTTCACCTTTAACGAGATCTGGGCGGACGCATCCAACACCTACATCGAGGGCACCTTCCCCGGCGGCGTCAAGGTGCATCTGGCCGAAGCCTTCCAGTGCGAGCACAACATGATGCTCGCCCACGCCAAGGCCGTGCTGGCCTTCCACAATGGCGGTTTTAAGGGCAAGATCGGCGTCATCCAGTCGTTGGAGTTTAAGTACCCGCTCAACGAGAACGACCCCGCCGACATCAAAGCCGCTAATAACGAGCACGTGTTGCAGAACCAGTTCTTGCTCGACGCCACTTTCCGCGGCGACTACGCGCCTGACACCTTGGAGTGCGCCAACCGCCTGGCTGCCGTCTCGGGCGGCACCATCGAGATTCTGGACGAGGACCTCGAAATTATGCGCGAGGCCGCGCTCTACAACGACTACCTGGGCGTTAACAACTATCAGTGCCGTTTTTTGAAGGCTTACGATGGCGAGAACGACCTGCACCACAACGGTACGGGCGAGAAGGGCACCGGCCGCTGGCGCGTTAAGGGTATTGGCGAGCATGTGAACAAGCCTGGCATCCCCACCACCGACTGGGACTGGATCATCTATCCCGAGGGCCTGTTCGATCTGCTCGTCTACATTAAGCAGCGCTACCCCAACTATAAGCAGATCTTCATTACAGAAAACGGCATGGGCTACAAGGACCCCTACAAGGACGGTTTTGTGGACGATCAGCCGCGCATCGACTACATCGAGCAGCACCTGCGCTGGCTGCTCAAGGCCATGGAGGTGGGCGTCAACGTGGGCGGCTACTTCCTGTGGAGCCTGCAGGATCAGTTCTCCTGGACCAATGGCTACAACAAGCGCTATGGCTTCTTCTACGTTGACTTTGAGACCCAGAAGCGCACGCCCAAGGCAAGCGCCTACTGGTACAAGCACGTAGCGCAGACCCGTCGTCTGGACTAGCGGCTTGCGGGGTTGTCTGCCCACATAACCTGCCCCCATTTCTCAGCCGGGGGCGGCGCGTCACACGGCGCGCCGGCCCCGACCTTTTTGTTCAGGTCGGGAGCCGTTTGTCTCAATCTGTAACATCTAGCCGAGTTTTTTGGTCCTAGCTGTTACAGATCGAGACAAACAGAACGCCCGAGCAGAAATATCTCAATCTGTAACATCTAGCTGGTTATTTCACCCTTAACTGTTACAGATCGAGACAAATGGAATAGGCGGGGCAGAATTGTCTAAATCCGTAACACTAAA
This sequence comes from uncultured Collinsella sp., assembly GCA_900554465.1. Lineage (GTDB taxonomy): Bacteria > Actinomycetota > Coriobacteriia > Coriobacteriales > Coriobacteriaceae > Collinsella. The sequence continues at coordinate 2,780 of USHF01000118.1, read as the reverse complement.
ACCGGTTTTGGACGTCTGGTTGTTACAGATTGAGATGAACGAGCCGAGCACGTCTACGCCCGCAGGTCTTTCACGCTGGAACGCTCGACCAACACGCCCGAGACGAGCGTACGGCTTCTGGAGCTCGGGGCTTCCAGACCTGCGACGACCTCGTTAAGCGCACGGATGCCCAGCTCGCGGTGGCGAAACTTCACCGACGTCAGAATCGAGTTGGGAATCGTCTTGTAGAGCTCCTCGTCGAAGCCGATCACGGACACGTCGTCGGGCACACTGAGCCCTTTGTCACGTAGAGCCATCATCACGCCGTTTGCCATGCAGTCGTTAGCAGCGAGGACCGCCGTGCAATCGGGCTTATCGGCAAGCACAAGGCCCGCGGCATAGCCACTATCCGCATTCCAATCGCCTTGCAGAGGCTCGGGCGGCTCAATGCCACGTGCCTCGAGTGCCGCACGCCAACCTTTCATACGGCACTGGCTCGACAGCGACTCTTTCTTACCAGAGACGAAGTACACGTTCTTGTGCCCGCGATTTAAGAAGCACTCGCACGCCATGCGCGCGCCGCCCTCTTGGTCGTCACTGACGGTTGAGCAGGTAGGATGTTCCATCGGCGTGATAATCACCGTCTTGAGGTCCTTCGGTGCCTCAAAGGTATCAAAGTCATCGACCATCTGGCGCAGGTTGAAGATCATGCCATCAACAGGCAGCTGCGACATCCTGCGCGCCGCTTCGGCAAGGGTCATCTTCTCCCCCGCGCGCTTCTTAATCATCGTGAGCGCAAAGCCGCGTTCTTCGGCGGCATCGGCGATACCGTCAATCATGTCCACGGCGCCGCCCGACAAGTGGAACATCACCACGCCGATGCACCCGTAACGGCCCAACTTGAGTGAACGCGCGGCAAAGTTGGCTCGAAACCCGAGCGCCTCCATTGCCGAATGGACCTTATCGCGTGTCGACTCTCGCACGCTATCGGGCTCGTTGATCACGCGCGACACCGTCTTGAGAGAAACGCCCGCGGCAACTGCCACATCATTCATTGAGACATTTTTCTTGTCCATCGTTGCCACTACTTCTCCAGTCGGTTTTACATCGCTTGTTTTTTGCGTTCTAGCATACACTACCTGCCCGACTGACAAATCAGCCGTTTATCGGACAATATCGACCGTTCACCCGTAAATCCTTGTTGCTCTTCCAAAAATGTCTTACGTTGTCATTAACGAAATGACAACGTTGTCATTTCGCAATGCCTTCCTTAAGCAGGAAGGTTTCCGGGCAGTCCTGACCATCCATCGACGACCAGTTCCATCCACATGCGTCACGCATTAAGTAGCAAAGGAGCTCTATGGACGCCATCGTAAAGATGCTCGAAAAGCATCAACCGTTCTTTGAGAAGATCTCGAGGAACGTCTACCTCCAGGCCATTAAGGACGGATTCCTTGGGTGCATGCCCATCGTCCTCACCTCTTCGATCTTCCTGCTGATCGCCACCCTTCCCGGCGTAGTCGGCATCACGCTGCCCCAGCCGCTTATCGACTGGTGCAACAAGCTGTACAACTTCACCATGGGCGTTATGGGCATCATGGTTGCTGGCACCACTGCCAAGAACTTTACGGCTTCCATGAACCGTCGCATGCCCGCCGGCAAGGTGCTCAACGACGGCTCCACCATGGTGGCCGCCCAGTGCAGCATGCTGCTGCTCGCCGTTACGCAGTTCACCACCAAGTTCAACGGCTCCGAGCTTTCGGTCTTCGACTGCACCAGCATGGGTACGCGCGGTCTGTTCTCGGCCTATATCGCCGCGTTCATTACCGTGTGGGTCTATAAGTTCTGCGTCTCGCGCGATCTGACCATTAAGCTGCCCAAGGAGGTCCCGGGCGCCATCGCTCAGAACTTCCGCGACATCATCCCCTTTGGCGGCGCCGTCATCATCTGCGGCATCATCGATGTCGTCGTGCGCAACCTCATGGGCGTTCCGTTCTCTGAGCTGCTTATTAAACTGCTCTCCCCGCTCTTTACCGCTGCAGAAACCTATCCTGGCCTTATCCTTATCCAGGCTGCCACCGCGTTCTTCTGGTTCATCGGCGTCCACGGCCCCTCGATCGTCCAGCCGGGCATCGACCCCATCCGTCTTGCCAATCAGGCCGAGAACCTGCAGGTTCTGCTGGCCGGTGGTCACCCCGCCCACTCCCTCACCTTTAACATGTCGCTCGTGGGTGAGTTCGGCGGCACCGGCGCCACGTTCATCGTGCCGCTTCTGCTGATTCTCTTTATGAAGTCCAAGCAGCTCAAGGCCGTCGGTAAGGCCTCGATTGTTCCTGTTGCCTTTGCTGTCAACGAGCCGCTGCTCTTTGGCGCGCCGATGATCCTTAACCCCTACATGCTCGTCCCCTTTGTTGCCGCCGGTTGCGTCAACGTGAGTGTTGCCAAGTTCTTTATCGATAACGTGGGCATGAACGGCTTCTCCTTCGTGGTGCCTTGGGCTACCCCTGCCCCCATCGGCATCTTCATCACCACGAACTTCCAGCTTATCGCCCTGGTATTTGTCGCGATTATCATCTTGCTGGACGCCATCATCTACCTTCCGTTCTTGAAGGCATACGATAAGCTGCTCTGCGACCAGGAGGCCGAGCGCGCCGCCGAGCTGGGTCTCGAGTCCGATGGTGCCGCCGCCATCGCCGCCAACGCCCCTGCGCCCGCTGTCGAGCAGGCTACCGCTTCCGTCGAGACGACCGCCTGTCTCTTATACACATCTGACGCTGCCGACGACTCCTTACGTGTAGATC
>USHF01000117.1 GCA_900554465.1 uncultured Collinsella sp. | reverse complement strand
ATCTACACGTAAGGAGTCGTCGGCAGCGTCAGATGTGTATAAGAGACAGGGCACATCGATGGGAGCTTGGTCGTTTGCCGCGGCAGGCGTGTCGAAGGAGCTGGTGCCGACGAAGGCGTCGACGCGCTCATTTAGATCGTTGAGGGTATCCATGGAGGCTCGATTCTATGTGATAACGGCCGGCGCTATGCAGCCGGAATTGCGAATGCTAAATCGTTTGACGAGTTGATTTTTCCCCGCCGCGCCATCCGTTAGACCGAAGGGCCGGCGAACGTGAAGGAGCTGTGGTGGCGGGGATCGAGGTGCTATCTTGAAAGTCCCGTTTAAAAGAGAGGTGACGCGGTATGGAATTGACAGCAATGTTTGGCTCGATTGGCCTGTGTGTGGGCGCAATCGTTGCCGCCGCGGTCATCTACTTTGTGGCCACGGCCATTAAGGGCAAAAGGGCCGAGCGCAAGGAGCGTGCGATGCTTAAACAGCATCGCGACCAGCAGGGCAAACGCGCACGGAGATAGCTTGTTGAGTTTTGGATCCGTGCGCTAGCTGCGTTTTCGGATCAGGGCAATGTAGAAGCCCTCAAAGTCGCGGCTGGGCGGAATGGTCAGCGTGCCGGGCATACCGTTGGCGACGGACGAGACGTGGCCGGCGGCGATGGCCTCGGTGAGAGCGTTGCTCTCGATGTGTGGCTCTTCGCCAGCTTCCTGAGCACGTTGCGTTTCACTTTCGCTCGGCGTGCCGTCGAGGGGGATAAGCTCGCAGTCCATATGCTTGTCGAGGGCCTCTTGCAGGGCGTCCTCGTTTTCCTGCGGCAAGATCGAACAGGTCGAATAGACGAGCGTGCCGCCCGGTTTGAGGGCACCCATGGCGCGGTCCAGAAGTGCTCGCTGCGAGCGGGCGCACTTGCTCAGCAACTGCTCGGTGAGGCCGCGCAGGCTTTTCTCGTTGCCGTTGATGACGGTGCCCGTGCCGGTGCAGGGAGCGTCGAGCAGGATGCGGTCAAAGCGGAAGAACTCGTCGAGCTCGCGTGCGTCGATGCGCATGACGGGCACGTTTTTGGCACCTTGGCGGTGGAGGTTGGACTCAAGCTTTTCGGCGCGGGGAATGCTCATCTCGCAGGCCGTGAGGTGTGCCTGGCCCTGGGTGAGGGCGGCGATCTGCGTTGTCTTGCCGCCGGGGGCTGCGCACATGTCCAGGATGTCCTCGCCGGCCTGAACGCCCAGGGCCAACGGCGGCATCATGGACGACAGGCTCTGCAGATAGATTTTGCCGTCGCGGTAGATGTCGAGATCCCACAGATCGGAAACCTGGGCCTCGGGCAGGATAAAGGCGTCTGGGTACCAGACGACGGGGTTGTGGGCGATGCCGGCTGCATCGAGCGCCGCAGCGATGTCCTCGGCGGTCGCCTTGAGCGTGTTGGCGCGCAGTGTGACCGGGCGTGTGGCCGCGGCACCAAAGCCCTCGATCATGAGCTCGGCATCGGCGGGCGCATAGGCGCCGGCGACCGTGTCGACCATAAAGCGCGGCAGGTCGGCGGCGCAGGGAAGGGCGGCAAGCTGGTCGGAAAGCTCGGTGGAGGCAAACTGCCTGAGCTTGAGCTCGGGCTTAACCTGCTTTTTCTGCTTACGACGACGCGGCTTGGACATCCGTCTTTCCTTCCCATTCCATTACATGTCGAGTGTTTAGTACTGGCTCTCGTGCTTGCTAAAGAAGTCGAAGCGCGGGGGCAGCGGCTTCACGCGGTGCTCGCCGGGCTTCTCGCCCAGGATCTCCACGAACTCGTCCGTGGAGGCAAAGATGTTATCCCAGCTAAAGAAGGCGACCGGGTCAACGTCGAAGTACTCGCAGATGAGCTCGCAGCCGGCAGGGACGATGCCGTGCATGAGCACGGTCGCCACGCGCAGCTCGGTAAAGGCGTCGACGAGGGCCTGCGTCATTGCGGCGTTTGCCGGCTCGCCCTCGAGCTTGTTGGCGGCCTTAGAGGCGTCGCTCCAGCGCTTGTTGGCGGCACGCAGGTAGTCGTCGCACACGGCGAGCGCGCGGTGCGTCTCGAACTTGTACATGGCTTGCTCAAAGGCGGGCTCACCGGCCGCAGCGCCCATCCACAGCAGGTCGTGGTTGCCCCACTGGATGTCGAGTGAATGGTAGGTGAGCAGACGGTCCATAATCTTGGCCGCGCCGCCGCCGCGGTCGAAGATGTCGCCCACTAGGTGCAGGTGGTCGACGGCCAGGCGCTTGATGAGCGAAGCGAGCGACTCGATAAAGTCGTCGGCGCTTGCGGTTTCTAGGATGGACTCAACGATGCGCTCGTGATAGCGCACGCGATAGTTGTTCTCGTCCGGGTGCGTGTGCAACAACTCGTCGATGATGTAGGCGTAATCGCGCGGGATGGCCTTACGCACTTTGGAGCGCGTGTAGCGGCTTGAAAGCGAGCGAGCGACCATGATGAGCTGGTCAAGCATCGTCTTGTACCAGGTGGGGGAGTCCTCGCGCTGGCTACGGACCAGGTCGATCTTCTCGCGCGGGTAGTAGATGAGCGTGCACAGCTCGCCCTTTTCGTCAAAGGAGAGCGTGTCGCCAAAAATTTCGTCGACATGCTCGCGCACGACGCCCGAGCAGTTGTTGAGGATGTGCATAAAGGCTTCGTACTCGCCATGCACGTCGCCCATAAAATGCTCGGTGCCCTTGGGTAGGTTGAGGATGGCCGAGAGGTTGATAATTTCGGTAAATGCGGATTGTTCGGTGGGGAACTGTCTCGACAGCAGGCGCAGATACTTGAAGTCTTGCGGGTTGCGATCGAATGCGACCATGAAACACCTTCCGATGGGGCTGGTAAAACTGATAAACAGCGTCAAACGTTTATCAGTATGCGCCGCTTTTGTTTCGATTTTGCGCCAGCGGCTGAATTGTCGGCTGAATGGTTTGGTAAATCGATTTAGTGAAGGTAGATGTGTTGGTTGGGTGGAGACGACAGAGGGTGTTTTCTCAGATATTTATACGTGGGGCCGGTGGAAACGATGGTGGTAAAGATGTTCACTATTTTTGGTTCGATTTGGTAAATAGTGGACATATGTACCGCATGTAGGCTCACTGTGCGATAATTTGCGCAGCAATGAGTAAGGAGCCTCATATGAGTGATTTTGTCCTGACCTGTGAATCCGCCGCCGACCGAACCCGTGAGTTCTTTGCGTCGCGCAATATCCCTGTCGTGTGTTTTCATTACGAGATCGATGATGTTGTCTATACGGACGATCTGTATCAGTCGATTACGCCGGACAAGTTTTTTGCCCAGATTGCCGCGGGCGCCATGCCCAAGACGTCTCAGGTGAGCGTGGGTGAGTACGAGGAGTTTTGGGAGCCGTTTGTTGCCGAGGGTAAAGACGTGCTGCACCTGACGTTGTCGTCGGGTATTTCGGGCACGTATGGATCGGCCTGCGTCGCGGCGCAGATGCTTGCGGATCGCTATCCCGAGGGCGGCAAGGTGCGCGTCATCGATTCGCTGGGGGCGTCTTCGGGCTTTGGTCTGTTGCTGGAATATGCCGCCGATGTGCGCGATAGCGGGGCTTCACTCGACGAGACGGCTGCCTGGATCGAGGAGCACAAACTCAACCTGCACCACTGGTTCTTCTCGACCGATCTGTCGAGCTACCTACGAGGCGGTCGCATTTCGGCTGCGAGCGCGATCATTGGCACGGCGCTTAAGATTTGCCCGCTTATGACGGTCGATTGCGAAGGTAAGCTGTCGCCGCGTGAGAAGATTCGCACCAAGAAGCGCGCGATTTCCGAGATGGCTAAGACCATGATGGCACACGTGCAGGGCGGTACGGATTATTCGGGTAAGTGCATCATGTCGCACTCGGCGTGCCGCGAGGATGCCGAGGCAGTTGCGGCGCTGATTGAGGAACAGGTTCCGCAGCTTAAAGGCAAGATTGAGATTAATGACATCGGTACTCTGATTGGCTCGCATACCGGACCTGGTACGGTGGCGCTCTTCTTTATGGGCGACAAGCGCGTGGATTAATTTGCCCCATCACGTCGCTGCATGATTGCTCAAACGAAAACGGCCCGCCTCACGTTTGTGGGGCGGGCCAAGATGTTTTGCTAGCGCTTCTTTCCGCGGAAGAAAAAGCCGTGCAGTGACGGCTTGAGGCCGCGGTTGGCGCGATGCTCCTCGACGCGCTCGTGGATCGAAGCGACGCGCTCGATGACTTCGTCGGGAATCGGCACGTCGGGATTCATGTTCTCGACCTGGCTGACTTCGGCGGCGGCGACCTGGTCGATAATGGGCACATCGTCGCGCGAGATGACAGGTGTGGCGTCTTCCTTCATCTTGCGATAGCGCTGCATCATGTCGGCCTGTAGCTGCTGGGCCGAAGGCGGCGTCCAGATGATGGCGTTGGCGCCGGCGGCGATGGTTTCGCGGATGCTCTCGGGCGTCTTGCCGCCCGGCGCGATGAGCGGCAGGTTGGGATAGTGCTCGCGCAGCTCGCGTAGGACCTGCGGTGTGTTTTTGCCGGCCGCGATGTTGAGAATCTTGGCTCCGGCGCGCACCTTGGCATGCGCATCGTCGTCGCAACGTACGACCGTGGCGATGACAGGGATGTCGGCGATGTTGGTGATGTGCTCGACCATCCCGGCGGTGGCGGGGGAGTTGACCACGCAGCCCGCCGCGCCCTGCATCTCGGAGACGGCTGCCATCTGCACGGAGCGCTTACCGGTCGTAGTTCCGCCGCCCACGCCTACAAAGACCGGGCACTCGGCGACGGTCAACAGTGCCTGCGTAATGGCCGGCTGCGGCGTGAAGGGGTAAACGGCAAAGACGGCATCGGCGTTGGAGTTGCGGATAACCGCGACATCGGTGGTGTAAATGAGCGACTTGATGCGGCGGCCGAAGAGCGTAAAGCCGC
>USHF01000116.1 GCA_900554465.1 uncultured Collinsella sp. | reverse complement strand
ATGAACACCGGCATAGGACAGCAGCGCCTGAGCATGCTCGGACTGCGCATACTTTTGGGGATTCGCGCTAATGTCGTTATGGACAAGCTCGCGTGCTGCATCGGTGAGCTCGGGGTGCGACGCCAGATAGGTGCGCTCCAGGTAGGCGGGGATGTAGACGCTCGGATCCATTAGAGGTCTCCTCCCTTAAACGGCAAGCCCTGCTCGGCCGCCCGCAGTATGCGCTCGTCGATCTGGGAGCGCACGATGTCGTTGGTGGCGACCCAGGCGGCAAAGCTGGCGTTGTCGGGCGCGCCCAGGCCCTCCTGCAGTACCGGCGTCGCCTCGGAGAGTGCAAGGACGAGCTCGTCGGTGGAGCCTGCACCCACGTTGACGCGGGCATAGACGCCATCGGGAAACTCGGTTTGGAAGTAGAGCGCCTCGGCTGCGTGCGGGCACGAGCGCGCAAGGATACGCAGGTAGTGCTCGGCACCCTCGTAGTCCAGCTCGCGCCAGGCTGCGCTCATCAGCGCGATGAGCGTCCACGGGTCCAAGTCACGCTCCGCGTCCTTGGGACGACGGCGCAGCGGCGTGTTGGCGAGATAGGGGACGGAGTGGGCAGAGCGAAAGCGCTTGAGCTCCTCGGCGGGGTATTCGAGCTTTGCCATGGCAAGCATCGCAGTATGGCGGACGCCGGCGGGGTCGTTGGGCGCAAAGTCCAGGCTGCGATTCGCGGCATCCAACGACATGCGGTAGCGGCCGCTAATGAGCGCGCGCGATGCCAAGGCGGCAAGCCAGCGCAGGTAGGGACGGCGGGTCAGGTCGCCTGCGGCCTCGCGCTCGTAGGGGTCCTGCGCCGAGGCGATCTTGAGCGCCAGGTCGTGTTCGACTTCATCGCACTTGGATACCAAGTACTGTACGTATTCCTCGTTGGAGTCAGCGGTGAGGGCGCACAACATGCGCTGCGCATCCCAGTTGGCCGGATCGAGTGCGGCGGCCTCGCGAAGCATGTTCTCGGCAGCGGCCTCTTCCTGCTCGGCTTGGGCATCGTCGGGGATAAAGGGAATGCGGTAGTCGACAGCCTCGACCACCTTGGCAATGAGGTGCCCGGCGCGGTCGCGGTCGTGCACGATGAGCGGCGCGGGGTTGCGGGTGAATTGCTCCATCAGACGCTCTACGGCGGCACCGTCGGTGAGCGGGATATTGTCGCGGCGCAAGGCCTCAAGAACGAGGCGATGGCAATCCTCTTGAATGGGATCGAATGCCATGGGGCCTCCTTTGCTGCGGTTAGGGTTCAAATGTCTCTATATAAGGTTCTAGTTTACCCGCATGTGGCACACCGGGGGTGCCGCACTTGGACTTGCACCTTTGCACCACGAAGACGGATGTCGCACAAATGTCGGCGCCTTGGACGACTGAGTGGTATCACGGTGCCGCAAACGGTCGATTTTTGGCGGCGAACGGGGCGCATTTTGGAGGGGCACCGTCCTGTCCGGGATATGTGGTCAACCTTGATAAAACGTTTGCCCAGCTTGGGAGTATGAATGCCCCACAAGGGTCTTCAGGGATAGAAAAAACGTTTCATCATTGTCGGCTTTAGGTGAATAACTGACCAACCAGAACGGTAAAATAGTGTTTGTCTGAGCGTTGAGACGTTTAGACATCGCGCATTGTCATCGCCGGCAACGCGCAAAACGGTCCTAACGGAGCCAATCGGGTGCTCCGTTATATACGCAAGTCTAAGAGGGGCTTGTTTAGGAGGCACAGTATGGGACGTTTTACCAATCCTCGCGATCTGTACTTTGGTGAGGGCGCTCGCCACGAGGTGAAGAACCTCAAGGGCAAGAAGGCCATCATCGTTTCTGGCGGCAGCTCTATGCGCCGCGGCGGGTTCCTGCAGGACGTTGAGGCCGACCTCAAAGAGGGCGGCTTCGAGGTCAAGCTGTTCGAGGGCGTCGAGTCCGATCCGTCAATCGAGACGGTCATGAAGGGCGCCGAGGCCATGCGCGAGTTCGAGCCCGACTGGATTATCGCCATCGGCGGCGGCTCGCCCATCGATGCCGCTAAGGCCATGTGGGTCTTCTACGAGTATCCCGAGGAGTCCTTCGATAACATCATCCAGCCGTTCAGCTTCCCCGAGCTGCGTCAGAAGGCTCACTTCTGCGCCATCTCCTCTACCTCCGGTACCGCTACCGAGGTTACCGCCTTCTCCGTCATCACCGACTACGCCAAGGGCATCAAGTACCCGCTGGCCGACTTCAACATCACCCCTGATGTCGCCATCGTCGACCCCGAGCTCACCTACACCATGCCCGCCAAGCTGTGCGCTCACACCGGCATGGATGCTCTGACCCACTGCATGGAGGCCTACGTTTCCACCTTTGCCTCTATGTTCACCGACGCCAACGCCCTGCACGGCATCCGCGAGATCGTCGAGTGGCTGCCCAAGTCCTATGCTGGCGACCATGAGGCCCGTCAGCACATGCATGAGGCTCAGTGCATCGCCGGCATCGCCTTCTCCTCGGGCCTGCTGGGCATCGTTCACTCCATGGCTCACAAGACCGGTGCAGCCTTTGAGAACGGCCACATCATCCACGGTGCTGCTAACGCTATGTACCTTGGCAAGGTCATCCAGTGGAACTCCAAGGATCCCCGTGCTGCCGAGCGCTACGCTTATGTGGCCAAGGAGATCCTGCACCTTCCCGGCGAGACCAACGAGGAGCTTATCGCTGCGCTCGTCCAGAAGATCCGCGACCTCAACGACCAGCTCAACATTCCGCAGTCCATCAAGGATTACGCGAATGGTGGCGTGAAGGTCGACGCCGAGAACCCGCAGATGGTTTCCGAGGAGGAGTTCCTCGCCAAGCTCCCCGAGATCGCCGCGAACGCCGAGCAGGACGCCTGCACGCCCGAGAACCCGCGTGAGACCAAGGCTGCCGACTTCGAGAAGATTCTCAAGGCCTGCTACTACGACACCGACATCGATTTCTAATCGACTCTTGTTATCGTAACGAGGGGCTCCGCACGTATCTGTACGGAGCCCCTTTCTTTTTTCTTTTAGAGAATGGGATAGTTATGGCTGCAATTTTCAATAGCCCCAGCAAGTACATCCAGGGTCCGGACGAGCTCGCCAAGCTCGGCTCCTATGTCGAGCCGCTCGGCGCTAAGGCCCTCGTCATCGTGACGCCTTCGGGCAAGAAGCGCGTCGGTGCCAAGATCGAGGGCGGTTTTGCCGAGGCTAAGGCCGAGCTGCTGTTTGAGGACTTTAACGGCGAGTGCTCCAAGGGCGAGGTCGATCGCCTGGTTGCGCTCGCTCGCGACAACGGTTGCGACATCATCGTCGGCGTCGGTGGCGGCAAGATCCTCGACACCGCGAAGGCCGTCGCCTATTACCTGGAGTCCCCGGTTATCATTTGCCCCACCATTGCTTCGACCGATGCCCCGTGTTCGGCACTTTCGGTGCTCTACACCGACGATGGCCAGTTCGATAAATATCTCTTCCTTAAGGCAAACCCCAACATTGTCCTGATGGATACGACGGTTATCGCGGCGAGCCCGGTGCGCCTGACGGTTTCCGGTATGGGCGATGCGCTCGCAACCTACTTTGAGGCCCAGGCGACGCATGATGCCGACGGTGGCACCTGCGCTGGCGGCAAGGGCGGCATGGCCGGTCTGGCGCTCGCCAAGCTCTGCTACGAGACGCTTATGGCCGATGGCGTCAAGGCCAAGGTCGCGCTGGAGAAGGGTGCGCTCACGCCTGCAGTCGAGCATATCATCGAGGCCAATACGCTGCTTTCGGGCATTGGCTTTGAGAGCTCGGGCCTTGCTGCTGCTCATGCCATCCACAATGGCCTGACGATGCTGCCCGAGTGCCACGGCATGTATCACGGCGAGAAGGTCGCCTTTGGCACCATCGTTCAGCTGGTACTCGAGGATGCTCCGACTGAGAAACTCGAGGAAGTCTTGGGCTTCTGCATTGAGCTGGGCCTGCCGGTCACGATGAAGGAACTTGGCGTTGCCGAGCTTACGCGCGAACAGGCCATGATTGTTGCCGAGGCCGCCTGCGCGCCCGATGACACCATGTGCAATATGCCGTTTGAGGTGACGCCCGAGATGGTCGCAAACGCCATCCTGGGTGCCGACGCGCTGGGACACTACTATCTCATGGATGAGTAAATCAAGCTAAGGAAGGGGCAAAGCCAGCAGACGGCTTTGCCCCTTTTTGCTATGGTGCAAACTAACCTGACTCCTTCGCACCAAGTTGCTGCAAGGGGGTCAGGTTGCTTTGCACCAATCGTTGTTTGATGAAGGGCGGATTCTCGTATGGCGCTTCCTATGGTTTATGGCGGTCCCGGCCGGTATGTTCAGGGGTCGGGCGAACTTTCGCGTCAGGGCAGGTATTTGTCATGGTTGGGCTGCGCTGCCTATGTCTTGTTTGACCAGGGCACCGAGGATCGGCTGTGCAGACAGATCGTCGATGGATTTCTGGATGAAGATCTAAGCGAACCGTTCTTTAAGATTTATGACGGTCCGTGTACGGAAGAGGCCGTTGTCGAAATGGCTAAGGAAGCCCAAGCCGAGTATTGCGACATGGTGGTGGGTATTGGCGGTGGAAAGATGCTCGATATCGCCAAGGCCGTTGCGTTTTATGCCGAGTTGCCGTTGTGCGTATGCCCCACGGCGGCTTCGATGGACGGTCCGTGCAGCGCGATTTCGGTGCTGTATCACGAGGACGGGTCGTTCGACCGCTACCTGATGCTCGAGAAGAATCCAGACCTGGTCGTGGTCGATACCAACGTGGTCGCGGCGGCCCCACTGCGTATGACGGTCGCTGGCATGGGCGACGCGCTGGCAACGTACTTCGAGGCGCGTTCGTGCGCTGCGGTGCGCGGCACCAACGAGCACGGTGGCGCGCCGGGGCACTTGGCTCTGGTCGCGGCACGTGCCTGCTATGACACAC
>USHF01000115.1 GCA_900554465.1 uncultured Collinsella sp. | reverse complement strand
CACGTAAGGAGTCGTCGGCAGCGTCAGATGTGTATAAGAGACAGTCTCACACCGGGTGACCCGGCCTCTTCGATGCTCGGCATGGAGGCTTCGGCCGACCAGATCGAGCGCGTCAACGATAGTCTGGGACTCAACGAGCCGCTGCCGCAGCGCTACGTTGAGTGGATGGGCGGCGTGCTTACCGGCGACCTGGGCGATTCGTATCTTATGCGCCAGCCCGTCACGCAGGCGATCGCCGAGCACTTTGGCCCCACGCTATCGCTCGCGCTTCTGGCACAGCTCATCGCGCTGTTGATTGCACTGCCCTGCGGCGTCGTCGCTGCCCTCAAACATGGGTCGCGCACCGATGCGGTCTTGCGTGTCGTTGCTCTTTTGGGCGTGGCGATACCCGGCTTTTTGATGGCGCTCATGCTTATGTGGCTGTTTGCTGTCACGTTGCGTGTGTTCCCGGTGGCCGGCTATGCGCCGCTATCGGAGGGCTGGTTCAGCCATTTACGCTATCTTGCGTTGCCGGCCATATCGCTTGGATGCGTTCAGGCTGCGCTGCTCATGCGTATGACGCGTGCGAGCGTGATCGAGGCCATGCAGCTTGACTGCGTCAAGACGGCGCGTGCCAAGGGCGTCTCCGAGGTTCGCGTGGTGCTGGCCCATGCCCTGCGCAACGCAGCGCTGCCGATTCTCACCTCGGTCGGCTATTCTTTTGGCGCCCTGATTACGGGCGCCGTGGTGACTGAGGCCATTTTTAACATCCCTGGTTTGGGCCAGCTGGTCACGAGCTCTATCGAGCGTCGCGACTATCCGGTGATTCAGGGCGTGCTGCTGGTCATCGCCTTGTTGAATTCGGTGATCAATCTGGCCGTCGACCTTGCCTACGGCGCTTTTGACCCGCGCGCTCGCAAATGGGGCGATGCATGATGGCAAACTTTAAGAAGGCTCTTGCCAACAAGGGGTTTGTGGTCGGCGGCTGCATTTTCCTGGCGATTGCGCTGATTGCGCTCGTCGGTCCGCTGGTGTGGACGGTTAATCCCAATGCGCAGGAGATGGCGTTGCGACTTTCGGCACCTTCGCCCGCGCATCCCTTTGGCTGCGATGACTTTGGCCGCGACCTGCTTGCCCGCGTCATCGCGGGCGCGCGCGTGTCGCTTGGCGTTGGCATTGCCGTCACGCTCACGACGAGTGTGCTCGGCTTGGTGATCGGCGCCTATGCGTGCTACAACGAAAGACTCGATCATATTCTCATGCGCATCTGCGACGGCCTTATGTCCATTCCGGGCGTGCTGCTGGCTATCGCGCTCATGGCCATGATGGGGGCGAGCGTGTGGAACGTCATCATCGCGCTTTCCATCGTCTATACGCCCAGCATGGCGCGCATCGTGCGCTCGCGTGCGATGGTGGTCAAGGAGGAGCCCTTTGTGGAGGCCCTGCGCGTGCAGGGCGCCTCGACCGCGCGCATCGTGTGGCTGCATATCGTGCCCAACGTTATGGCACCCTTTCTGGTGCAGGCGACCTTTGTCTTTGCCGAGGCCGTGCTCTCGGAGGCCGCCCTCTCGTTTCTGGGTCTGGGTATCAAGGCACCCGACGCCAGCTGGGGAAACATCCTGCAGGCAGGCAAGAACGTGATGCGTAAAGCCTGGTGGATGATCTTCTTCCCGGCTATCGCCATCATCGCGAGCGTGCTTTCGCTGAACCTTGCCGGCGACGGTCTGCGCGACGCCCTCGACCCCAAGACCAAGGAGGACTAGCCCATGAGCGAACATCTTTTGGACGTGCGCGACCTGTGCATCTCGTTTGTGGGCCGCGATGGCAACGCGCTGGAAGCCGTCAACAAACTCAACCTACATATCGATGCCGGCGAGATCGTTGGTGTTGTCGGCGAGTCCGGCTGCGGTAAGTCGGTGTTTGCCCAGAGTGTCATGCGCCTATTGGAGCATGAACAGAAGATGGCCTATACCGGTCAGGTTCTCTTTGACGGGGAGGACCTGCTCGCGCGCCCGCTCAAGCGCATGCGCGAGGTGCGCGGCTGCGATATCGCCATGATCTTCCAGGACCCGTTGTCCTCGCTCAACCCCGTTATGACGGTGGGTGCGCAGGTTATCGAGGCGGTGCGGGCCCACCGTAAGGTGAGCCGACGCGAAGCCCGCAACGAGGCTCTATCGCTGTTGGAGCGTGTGGGAATTCGAGATGCCGCGGCTCGCTTCGACATGTATCCGGGCGATTTTAGCGGCGGTATGCGCCAGCGCGTGATGATCGCCATGGCGCTTGCCGGTCATCCGCGACTGCTTATCGCCGACGAGCCCACCACGGCACTCGACACGACGACTCAAAAACAGATTTTGGATCTCCTGCGCGACCTCAACAGTTCCGAGGGCATGGCGGTGCTTTTTATCAGCCATGATTTGGGTGTCGTCACGAGCATCTGCTCGCGCGTGCACGTCATGTATCTGGGCCAAATCGTAGAGGAGATCGACGCCTGCGGCCTTATGGAGCGCCCGAGCCACCCGTATGCCCAGGGGCTCATCGCGAGCATTCCGCCGCTCGAAGGCGAGCGAGTTGACACGCTGGCGGATATTCCGGGCACAGTGCCGCCGCTTACGGCAATACCCTGTGGATGTCGCTTTGCGCCTCGTTGCGCCCGGGCGGACGAGCGTTGCCGCGCGCAGGAGCCTCCGCTGTTTGCCGTGAATGCGTGCGACCGGTCTAAATGCTGGCTTGTCGAGAAAGAGGAGTGCCATGGCTGTTGATAGCGAAGCCCTGCTTAGGGTCTCACATCTGACTAAAGCGTATCCCATGCCGGGCTCAGGTTTTAAGCGTCAGGCCTTTACCGCCGTGGACGATCTGTCGTTTGAGATCGCGCCGGGCGAGGTCTATGGCCTGGTTGGCGAATCCGGATCGGGCAAGTCGACGACTGGACGCCTGATCTGTGGTCTCGAGCGTGCGGATTCCGGCTCGATTGTCTATCGCGGGCACGACCTCGCCACGATGCCGGAGCGCGAACGCAAGCCGTTTCGCCGCGAGATCCAGCTGGTATTCCAGGATAGCTCTACGGCTTTTGACCCGCGCAACCGTGTCGGCCGCATTTTGGAGGAGCCGCTGATTATCGCCGGCGTGCGCGATGCGGATGAGCGCCATGGGCGCGCGCTCTCGGCCCTGGCCTCGGTCGGTCTTCTGGCGGATCATTATGACCGCTATCCGCATGATCTTTCGGGGGGACAGCGTCAGCGACTCAATCTGGCACGGGCGCTTATTTGCGAGCCGCGCCTTGTGGTATGCGACGAGCCGGTCTCGGCGCTTGACGTGTCCGTTCAGGCCCAAGTGCTCAACTTGCTTCGCGACCTGCAGCGCACGACGGGCGTGGCGCTGCTGTTTATCACGCATGATATGCGTGTGGTTCGGCATATGTCCGACCGGATTGGCGTGCTCTACCACGGTCGTCTTGTCGAGGAAGGCGCGGCCGAGGACGTGATCGCGCACCCGAGCGATCCGTACACGCAGGAGCTTATCGACGCCATTCCCTAGAGGA
Organism: uncultured Collinsella sp.; assembly: GCA_900554465.1. Classification (GTDB taxonomy): domain Bacteria; phylum Actinomycetota; class Coriobacteriia; order Coriobacteriales; family Coriobacteriaceae; genus Collinsella. The sequence goes on along the minus strand of USHF01000115.1, from coordinate 1,474 downwards.
TGCTTCCTTTTGGGTATGGCGTGGGTTTGTTGTTTAATTGTCGGTATATCGGTGCAAGAGAGGGGAACTACTATGGCCGATATCGAGGAACAGCCGTTGCCGCGCACGTTTGAGGAGTTCAACGAGCAGCGCAAGGCGGCGTTTATTCGCGTTAAGGATTACAAGCAGGCGGGTAATCGCCTGGTCGGCTTCTTGTGCAGCTACACACCGCTCGAGATTATCGATGCCGCGGGGGCCGCAAGTGTCGCTCTGTGCGGTACGTCCGATGAGGTGATTCCCGAGGCCGAGAAGGTGCTGCCGGCAAACTTGTGCCCGCTCATCAAGTCGACCTACGGTTTTGCCTACTCCCAAAAGTGCCCGTTTACGTACTTTAGCGACATGATCATTGGCGAGACCACCTGCGACGGCAAGAAGAAGATGTACGAGCTACTCAACGAGCTCAAGCGCACGCACATTCTGCACCTGCCGCAGGGCCGCGACCGCGCCTACGAGCGCGAGGGCTGGTACGAGGAGTGCCGTCTGCTCAAGGAGGAACTCGAGGGCTTCTACGGCATCACGATTACCGACGATGACCTGCGCGCTGCCGTCCGTCGTCGCAACCGCTTGCGTGCGGCCCAGCTCGACATGTTTGCGCTGCAGGCCAACCAGCCGGCGGCCATGAGCGGCGTCGACCTGATGAGCACCATGTTTGCCGGTACGTTTAGCTTTGATATCGAGGCCTATACGCAGCAGCTGGAGCAAAAGGTCGCCAAGCTGCGCGAGGCCTACGACGCGGGCGAGCGTCCGGTTGCGGCGGATGCCAGGCGCATTCTGATCACCGGCTGCCCGGTGGGCGGCGTGATCAACAAGATCGGCCGCACCATCGAGTCCAACGGCGGCGTGGTCGTGTGCATGGACGACTGCTCGGGCGAGCGCACGGCCGCCATGATGATCGACCCGGAGGCTCCCGATATTCTGCGCGCTATCGCCGATCGCTACCTGGACATTAACTGCTCGGTCATGACGCCCAACGACGGTCGTATGGAAAACACGTTGGCCATGTGCGAGAAGTACCACGTCGATGGCGTGGTAGAGAACGTGTTACAGGCCTGCCACACCTTCAACGTTGAGAGCGCGCGCATGCAGGAGGCCGTCGAGGGTGCGGGCATTCCGTACATGAAGATCGAGACCGACTACAGCAACGGCGACATGGGCCAGATCGAGACGCGAATCGCCGCCTTCATCGAAACCCTCTAGCTTTCTCAGGCACCGGATCTTGCCCCTCAAACCGTCGCTTGCGTACCCAAAGTACGCTGCACTCCTCTTTCGGGGCAATCTCCGGCACCTGAGAAACCTAGAGCTAAGGCGCCTGAACGCGCCGCTGTCTTTGATGTTTAGATTGGGAGAGAGCCATGATAGGGATCGGGATCGATATCGGGTCTACGGCGGCTAAGGCCGCTGTGGTCGACGGGGAGGGTTCGGTGGCGTGGACGTG
>USHF01000114.1 GCA_900554465.1 uncultured Collinsella sp. | reverse complement strand
ACGAGATCTGCGCATGTCTCGTGGGCTCGGAGATGTGTATAAGAGACAGCGGTTCAGGGCGAGGAGTATGCAAAGGGACTTTGCGACCTTCTGGAGCAGATTGGAGTTCACGCCCGCGTCAATGCGCGTCGCGGCTCGTATGCCGTGTACATCAAGAGTGCCGAGGAGATTAAACGTCTGTTACAGCTGATTGGCGCCAAGCGCAGCGTTGCCGAGATTGAAGAGGCCCGCGCGGTTAAGCTGGTGAAGAACGACGTGAATCGTCGCGTGAACGCAGAGCTTGCCAACCAGACCAGAAGTGCCGGTGCCGCCCAACATCAGCTTGCGCTCATCGATGAGCTTGATCGGCGCGGTTTGCGCGAAACGCTGCCGGACGCTCTGGCAGTTTTTTGTGACTTACGCGAGCGTTACCCCGATCTCTCACTGCGAGATTTGGGGGAAATGGCCGACCCTCCTTTGTCGAAGTCGGCCTTGTATCACCGTGTTTTGCGCCTTGAAAAGCTCATTGAAGCAAGCGGGTAGTTTAACGCAATAGCTTTTATGGTGGTTTAACTGCTGTTTTATACGTTAAAGCGTTTTAACGCAAATTTGATTTTCAATTTCGAGCATTCTCGTGAAATTCAAGCCAAAAAAAAGGTATATTAGGCGAGTGGTTAGTTTGTGGGCCTCAACGGCAGGCGCTGTAGCTTGCGGGGGCCTTACGAAAGGAGACACAATGGCAGTAAAGGTTGCTATTAACGGCTTCGGTCGCATCGGTCGTCTGGCCTTCCGCCAGATGTTCGGTCATGAGGGCTCCGAGATCGTCGCTATCAACGACCTCACCTCTCCCGATATGCTCGCTTACCTGCTGAAGTACGACTCCACGCAGGGCAACTATGCTCGCGATCACGAGGTCGTCGCTGGCGAGGATTCCATCACCGTTGACGGCAAGGAGATCAAGATCTACAAGGAGGCCGACGCCAACAACCTGCCTTGGGGCGACCTCGACGTCGACGTCGTTCTCGAGTGCACCGGCTTCTACACCAGCAAGGCTAAGGCTCAGGCCCACATCAACGCTGGCGCCAAGAAGGTCGTCATCTCCGCTCCGGCCGGCAGCGATCTGCCCACCATCGTGTACAACGTCAACCATGAGACGCTGACCGCTGAGGACAACATCATCTCCGCTGCTTCCTGCACCACCAACTGCCTCGCCCCGATGGCCAAGGGTCTGAACGACTTCGCTCCCATCGTCTCCGGCATCATGACCACCATCCACGCCTTCACCGGCGACCAGATGCCGCTCGACGGCCCGCAGCGCAAGGGCAACTTCCGTCGCTCCCGCGCCTGCTCCGAGAACATCGTCCCGAACACCACGGGCGCTGCCAAGGCCATCGGCCTGGTTCTCCCCGAGCTCAACGGCAAGCTCATCGGTGCCGCCCAGCGCGTCCCGACGCCGACCGGCTCGCTGACCAACCTCTACGCCGTCGTTGACAAGAAGGTCACCGTCGACGAGGTCAACGCTGCCATGAAGGCCTACGCCGAGACCATCCCCGATACCTTCGCCTACAACGAGGACCAGATCGTCTCCCGCGACATCGTCGGCGAGACCCACGGCTCCATCTTCGACGCCACTCAGACCATGTGCTCTGATCTCGGCAACGGCCAGACCCTCGTTCAGGTCACCTCTTGGTACGACAACGAGAACTCCTACACCTCTCAGATGGTCCGCACCATCAAGTACTTCGAGAAGTTCGTTGCTTAATTTAGCTTTTAGCGAATAGCTCGTTGAGCGTCTAAAGAAGGGCGCGGCCTCATAGGGCTTACACCCTAGGGTCGCGCCCTTTTTATAGGAAATCGTCTGCCGTAATGGGAGGCAGACACGTACGAAAGGTAGAAGCAAACATGGCCTTTACCAAGAAGACCGTCCGCGACATCGATGTCGACGGCAAGCGCGTTCTCGTCCGCGTTGACTTCAACGTGCCTATCAAGGATGGCGTCGTTGGCGACACCACCCGTATCAAGGCTGCCCTGCCCACCATCAACTACCTCGTTGAGCACAACGCTCGCGTCATCCTCATGAGCCACCTCGGCCGTCCTGAGGGCACTGGCTTCCAGCCCGAGCTTTCCCTCGAGCCTGTCGCCAAGAAGCTCGCTGAGCTCTCTGGCCTTGACGTTGCTTTTGTTGCCGACACGTATGGCGAGAAGGCCGCCGAGGCTGTCGCCGCCGTCGAGCCGGGCAAGGTCCTCGTTCTCGAGAACGTCCGTTTTGACAAGCGTGAGAAGAAGAACGATCCCGAGATCGCCAAGAAGCTCGCTTCCTATGGTGACGTCTTCGTTCTCGATGCCTTCGGCACCGCACACCGCGCCCAGGGTTCCGTCGTGGGCCCCGCCGCTTACCTGCCTGCCGTCGCCGGCTTCCTGCTCGAGAAGGAGGTCGACACGCTGACCGGCATCTTCGCCGAGCCCGAGCGCCCCTTCGTCGCCATCGTCGGCGGTTCCAAGGTTTCCTCCAAGATCGGCGTTCTCGATCACCTCATCGACTCCGCTGATACCCTGATCATCGGTGGCGGCATGGCCTACACCTTCTTCCTGGCTCAGGGCCTGTCCGTCGGTCAGTCCCTCAAGGAAGAGGACTGGGTCGAGCGCGCCGGTGAGATGCTCAAGAAGGCCGAGGAGAAGGGCGTCAAGATCCTGCTCCCCATCGACAACCGCGTTGCTGATCACTTTGGCGAGGATGCTGTCCCCGAGGTTGTCGCTTCCGACGCTATCCCCGACGACCGTGAGGGTATGGACATCGGCCCCAAGACCGAGGAGCTCTACGCCGAGGCTGTCAAGGGTGCCAAGACTGTGTTCTGGAATGGCCCCATGGGCGTCTTCGAGTTCGATAACTTCGCTCACGGCACCCAGGCTATCGCCGAGGCTGTCGCCGAGGCTGATTGCACCTCGATCATCGGTGGTGGCGACTCTGTCGCAGCCGTCAACAAGTTCAACCTGGCCGACAAGATGAGCTGGATCTCTACCGGTGGTGGCGCTTCCATGGAGCTCGTCGAGGGTAAGGCCCTGCCCGGAGTGGAGGCGCTTCTCGATGCCTAATCGCACCCTTCTTATCGCTGGTAACTGGAAGATGAACAACGACGTCGCCGAGGCCGCCAAGCTCGCCGACGAGCTGGCTCAGGCTCTGCCCGAGGTTCCGTCTGGCGTCGAGGTGCTCGTCTGCCCTCCGACCATCGACATCACCACGGTTCATGACCGTATTCAGGCTGCCCCCATCGCCCTCGGTGCACAGAACGTGTACTGGGAGGCCAAGGGTGCCTTCACCGGTGAGTCTTCTTGCGACATGCTCAAGTCCGCTGGCTGCACCTACTGCATCATCGGTCACTCCGAGCGTCGTGATTACTTCCACGAGACCGACGAGGATCAGAACAAGAAGGCCAAGGCCCTCGTTGCCGCCGGTCTTGTTCCTGTCTTCTGCTGCGGCGAGTCCCTTGAGGTCCGCGAGGCCGGCACCTATGTCGAGCACGTCGTGAACCAGGTCAAGGCTGGTCTTGCTGGTCTCGAGATCACTTGCCCCAAGCAGGTCGTCGTCGCCTACGAGCCCATCTGGGCCATCGGCACCGGCAAGACCGCTACCGCCGAGGACGCTCAGGAGGTCTGCGGCGCTATCCGTGAGACCCTCAAGGAGATGTTCGGTGAGGAGCTCGCCGACGGCATCCGCGTTCTCTATGGTGGCTCTGCCAAGCCCGGCAACATCGCCGAGCTCGTCGCCAAGCCCGACGTCGACGGCGCCCTCGTGGGCGGCGCTTCGCTCAAGGCTGCCGACTTCGCCTCTATGGTCGTCAAGGCAGGCGAGTAGGACATATGGCACAGCGTCATCTTCCTGCACTCCTGATCATCATGGATGGTTGCGGCCTGGCTCCGGCCGATGGCGAGAACGCCGTCGCCGCTGCCAAGACGCCCTTCCTCGATAGCCTGTACGAGAAGTACCCCCACACCACGCTCGGCGCTTCGGGCGAGGACGTGGGTCTTCCCGATGGCCAGATGGGCAACTCCGAGGTGGGTCACCTCAACATCGGTGCCGGCCGCATCGTGTTCCAGGAGCTTTCGCGCATCAACAATGCCATCAAGGACGGCTCCATCGCCAAGAACGAGGTCTTCGTCAAGGCTATGGACGACGTCAAGGCTGACGGCAAGACTCTCCACCTCATGGGCCTTATGAGCCCTGGCGGTGTTCATTCTCATATGAGCCACGTCGAGGCTCTGGTCAAGATGGCTGCCGAGCACGGTGTCAAGACCGTTCGCGTCCACGCCTTCATGGATGGTCGCGACGTTGACCCGCAGTCCGGTGCCGGTTACATGAGTGAGTTCTGCGCCTTCCTGGCTAAGATCTCCGAGGAGACCGGTTGCGACGCTCGCGTTGCCACCGTCTCGGGCCGTTATTGCGCCATGGACCGCGACAACCGTTGGGAGCGCATCCAGCGCGCCTACGATGTCATGGTCAACGCATCCGATGCCGATACCGACCCTGTTGCCGGTATCAAGGCCTACTACGAGAAGGATCCGCGCGGCGACGAGTTCGTCGAGCCCTTCGCTGCCCACAACGAGGGCATCCACGAGGGCGACGCGGCCATCTTCTTCAACTTCCGTCCCGACCGCGCTCGTCAGATGACTCGCGTGTTCACGGACAAGGAGTTCGACGGCTTTGAGCGCGAGCAGATCAAGCTTTCGCACTTTGTGACGATGACCGAGTACGACCCGACGTTTGACGTCGAGGTCGCCTTCCCCAAGACGTTCCCCGAGAACGTTCTGGCCGACGTTATCGCCGCCAATGGCCTGAAGCAGCTGCACACCGCCGAGACCGAGAAGTACGCCCACGTGACGTTCTTCCTCAACGGCGGCATCGAGGAGCCCAAGGAGGGCGAGGAGCGCGTGCTCGTCGCTTCTCCCAAGGTCGCTACCTACGACCTGCAACCTGAGATGAGCGCTCCCGAGGTTACCGAGAAGCTTGTCGCCGCCATCAACGAGGATCGCGCTGATTTCTACATCGTGAACTTCGCAAACTGCGACATGGTTGGTCACACCGGCTGTCTCTTATACACATCTGACGCTGCCGACGACTCCTTACGTGTAGATC
>USHF01000113.1 GCA_900554465.1 uncultured Collinsella sp. | reverse complement strand
GCAAGGCGGGGCCGAGGCCGCCTCGATCAATTTGCGAAAGAATCTTGACGGTACCTATTAGAAATATCATTAAGAAGACCATTGAGGCTATTAATATGCTGCTGGAGAGAGTCAGTATCTTCAGTAGAATTTACATCAAAATTAACATGGTCAGCTAGAGAAGTATTCCACTCATTATTTTGAGCATTACGGCAGTCTTTAATGATGGAATCGTATTTATTAAGCAACTTCGTCCAATCAGGGGAAGTGCCATCAGCATACTTAAATTTGTCATCAGAGATTTCTTTATTCAACATCTCTTTATTGTTTTGAGCATTTCTAATGGTATCAAGACGTTGCTCAAATGTTAGTAGCCTAGGATCAGCTTTAAAGGCAACAACGCTATCGCTAGCCTTTGAATACAAAACTTCAACCTGCTGATTATGTTCACTACATGCTTGTTTGTAATTGTAACCAGCATAACCACCGACGCAACCAGCAATAAGCAGAGCAACGATACCGGAACCAATAATTACCCGCTTTTTAATCGAAGAATTCTCAACTTCTTCATTTTCCTGAGTATTATCTTCAGGATTATCAATCTTGTCATTGTTAAGATCGATCATCTTAACCCCTCAATATTAAATCTGCGAGCGGTTTATGCATCGGAAACTTACCGAGCCCAACCGCTTACTTTCACACCCGATTTATTAATCCCCATCCCAGAGAAATCATCTCAAATTAGCCACCCGGGCATCTCTATGAGTTGCGCACCAGCCTGGCGCAGAAGTGGCCGTCGTAGGAGTCGGCGTTTACCGGCACGCTTTGGAAGAGGCCTCGATCGTTCTGGCGTACGGATACGAGCTTCTTGGCCTGATCGAACTCGGGGAGTTGCAGAATCTGCGCCTCGGAGAGCGGCTCCAGGCTAAAACCGGTGCCCTCGGGAGAGTTCAGGAACGCTTCCACGACCTGTGTGTTCTCCTCGTCGAAGACCGAGCATGTCGCATAGATAAGCTCGCCACCAGCAGCCACGCGCGCAGCGGCTTCCTTGAGCATCGTCAGCTGCAGCTTGGGCAGCTCAACCGTCACATCCTTTTCGGTCAGGCGCCACGGGATCTCGGGATGACGACGCATGGTTCCGGTGCCAGAGCACGGCGCATCGATAAAGACTGTGTCGAACTTAACCGGCTCGCCAAGCATGGCATCAAACGATGTGAGCACCTCATCAAGCTCGCAAGCATCACCAGAAACCGCACGAACGCCCTGAATACCGGCCTTATGCAGGCGAGCGAGATTCAGATCGCACTTGCGATCATGCAGATCGAGCGCCGTATGCTGACGCTCATAGCCCGTACGCTTGGCCTGGCACATCATCACATAGGTCTTGGTGCCACGACCGGCACCAATCTCAAGGCAGCTACCAGGGCGCGTGGCAGCTGTGGCGATAAGTTGCGCGTTGAGATCAGATGCCACCGCGGCAGCACGCTCAAACGCACCCGAAGCAACGGTAACCTGGGCATCAACCGGGGCATGGCAGCCCGGGAAGACAGGTGCGACGAGCTGCGAGATATACGGATCGGGCTTGGTCGCAAAGGCGTTCTCATGCAGGGCCAGCGGCGCGGGGGCCAGATTGCCGGCAAAGTTAAGCGCACCCTCTGGCGTGTCAAACGACGCCATAATGCGAGCACACAGCCAGCGAGGAAGACCCATCAGGCGCGACAGACGAACCAAGCGTCGCTCGGACTCATCCACATCGGACGCAGTAGCAAAGTCCTCAACATTGTCCGCAACCTTATGCAGTACAGCATTGGCCAAGCCAGCGGCGGACTTAGCACCGCAGCGAACCAGCTCAACTCCCTGACTTACGGCAACACGGCCCGGCGTATGCAGGTAGAGCATCTCGAAGGCCGAGATACGAAGCGCCATGCGAACGCGCGGCGCAACCTTTTTGGGCTTATCGAGAAACTGATCGAGCAGCTCGTCCAAAATACCCTGCGTGGCGGCCACACCCAGCGCCAAGCGGGCGGCAAAAGCGGAATCGCGCTGGTCAATAGCCTTGGCGGAAGCACGGGAAGACAACACATCGCGCGCATACATGCCGCGGCGATCGGCCTCCATCAGCACATCGAGCGCAAGCTTGCGCGCGGGAGACAGCTTGCTCATGACAAAACACCCCACGAAAGATCGGCACCCTGCAGGCCAGCAGCCCAAGCAGAAGCGGCCATAGCACGCTTGCCATCGGGCTTAACCTCAAGCAACTCAACCGAGCCATCGGAAAGACCAAGGTAAACACGCTTGGCCTTAACGAGAACCTGACCCTCAACAAGCGACACATCAGCAGGCGCAGCATCGAGCACGCGCACGGTCTTGCCGGCAATCACGCAACGAGCAGGCGCGGTATCGGACGAAGCCAGCACATGGCGCACGCAATCAAGCGCCGCCATGTGCGGATCCAGGCGCATCTCCTGCTTAGAAATCTTGGCAGCATGGGTAACGAGCGCCTCGTCCTGTTCGATCCACACGGCGGTGCCATCGGCAAGAGAAGGAAGCGTATAGGCAAGCAGTTTACCGCCAAGCTCACCAAGCTCCATGGTCAGCGCCTCAGCATGCTTACCGGCAACCGACGTGGAAGCCTGAGCACAATAAGCACCAGTATCCACGCCGTGCCCGATGCGCATGATAGAAACGCCAGCAACCTCATCACCAGCAAGAATCGCACGCTGAATGGGAGCAGCGCCACGCCAACGAGGCAGTAGCGAAGCATGAACATTCACAATACCAAGCGGCGCCATATGCAGCACCTCATCGGGCAAAATGCAACCATAGGCAGCCACACAGAAAATATCAGCCTGGGCAGCCTGGAGCACCTCAACAACCTCAGGCGTCATACGATTAGCCTCAACAACCGGCAACCCCAGCTCAAGCGCCTTGGCCTTAACAGGAGAAGGCTCAAGCTTCTTACCACGCCCACGAACAGCATCGGGACGAGTAATTACAAGCGCAATCTCATTGCCTGTCTCAACAAGCGAAGTCAGCGAAGGCACAGCAAAATCAGGCGTACCCATAAACACAATACGCATAAAGAACGTCTCCTCTCAACCAAAGCCGAGACGGCTACAAAGAACAGCGGAAAGCCAAGTCACCAGCCCATCCGCAATAACATTTCAACAAGAACAAATATACCCAAAACCAAAGAAAGAGCCGCAATAAAAGCAGCTCTTTCAGCAAAGCACCTATCAGCGAAGACGCCCATCCCTGGCCCGACGGCACCCCGGGGACGGACAAACCTACTCCGTCTCGCCCGGTCGAGCGCCGCGGGCCAGGGCGTCCTGGTACTCCTTGACGGCCTTGAGCCTCTGCATGGGCTTCAGTCGCTCGAACATAGTGTTGCCATGCAGGTGATCGATCTCGTGCTGCAGGCACACGCAGAACAGGTCGCCCGTAGCCTCGTAGCGAATCAGGTTTGCGTCCAAGTCGTACGCCTCGACGACGACATGGTCGGGACGCTCGATCTCGCAGCTAATGCCAGGGATGGACAGGCAGCCCTCGCTAAACGGCACCAGATGGTCACTCTGCTCAACAATGACAGGGTTGATGAGCACGTACGGGTCGTAGTCGTTCTTGTCGCTGTAGTCGCAGTCAATGGTGACGAGCTGAATAAGCTCGCCGATCTGCGGAGCAGCCAGGCCGCAACCGCCGTTCTCGAACATCATCTTCTTCATCTTCTCGGCAAGCGCCTCGATCGCTGGGGTGATCTCCTCGATCACGGCGCACTCCTGACGCAGGCGAGGGTCGGGCGACAGTACGATTCCGTTGGCTTCCATGGCCATCCTTTCGGGTTGTTACATCAAATCATAGGCATCGACGTCAACGCTCACGCTCACGCCGCGCACAGAGCCCACCTCTTTGAGGCAGGCGTCGATATCATCAGAGACATGGTACCCCACAGGCGACTTCACAAGCAGATGGAAGCGGTAACGGTCCTTGGCTTTCTCGATTACACACGAAGCCGGGCCCAGCACCTGGGGCACGGCGCTCCCCGCCCGCAAAAAGTCGGGCGCGGCGGCATGCCAGCGGCGCTTAAGAAGCTTTGCAATGCGCCCGATATAATCCTGCGCATCGTCGCGGCTTGCCGACCACACCAAAATGTTAACCAGGCGCACGAACGGCGGATACAGTGCGTCTCGGCGCTGGTCCAGGTCGTAGTCGGTAAAGATCGAGCGATCGTGCTCGGCGACGGCGCGGATGACCGGATCCTCGGGCAGATACGTCTGGATGATGACCTCGCCAGGGCGATCGCCGCGACCGGCGCGACCGGCGACCTGCTCAAGCAAATCGTAGGCGCGCTCCCCTGCGCGGAAATCCGGCAGCTTGAGGGCGAAGTCAGCATTGACCACACCCACGAGCGTGACCTCGGGAAAGTCGAGGCCTTTGGCGATCATCTGGGTGCCCAGCAACACGGCGCAATCGGCAGCATCGAACTGCTCGAGCAGCTTTTTGTGCGCATCCTTGCCGCGCGTGGAATCGGCATCCATGCGGATGATGGCGACGTCCTCGGGCAGCATCTGGTGCAGTGCGTCCTCGATCTGCTGCGTGCCCAGCCCCATTTTTGCCAGGTAGCGACTGCCACATTTGGGGCAACGACTCGTGGGCGCGGGATACGGCTGCACGCGCCAGGAGGATCCGCATGTGTGACATTGCAGCGTGTGCGTGCGCTCGTGATACGTAAGCGCGGTGGAGCAGTGGTTGCAGGTGGGAACGCAGCCGCACTCGCGACACATCAGGAACGGCGCAAAGCCACGGCGGTTATGCAGCAGCACGGCCTTCTCGCGGTGCTCTACAACGCGCTCCAAACCTTCCATCAGCGGTTTAGAGAACATTGAACGGCTACCGTGCGAAAACTCGCGGCGCAGGTCGGCAATGCGGACCTCGGGCAGCACGGCGTGTCCCGGGCGCTCGGGCATCTCGACGCGCGTCCAAGTGGTGCCGTTATACGTTCCACGGCGGCAGTGGTCGAGGGCCTCGGCCGAGGGCGTGGCGGAGCCCAACACGAGCGGGCAGCGGTAGCGCCGCGCCATCTCGGCCGCCACCTCGCGCGCGTGGTAGCGCGGACTGGACCTGTCTCTTATACACATCTCCGAG
>USHF01000112.1 GCA_900554465.1 uncultured Collinsella sp. | reverse complement strand
ATCTACACGTAAGGAGTCGTCGGCAGCGTCAGATGTGTATAAGAGACAGAGCCCAGGCGACGAGAGAGTTGCTCAGTGCAAATCAAATGTTCAAAAGACTTGACCTCGGTCGATGCGACGGCATTGTTGCGTTTTGCGAACTCGCCAAACGACTCAACCTCTTCGAGTGCGCCCAGCATATCGGTTTCGCCCTTAAGCCAAATAACGCGCACGCCCTTGCCGTGTATAGGCTGCACAAACATCTGGTCGGCCAGCATGCTCAAGGCGCGTCGAACGGTATTGCGCGTGCAGCCAAACTCCGCGGTCAGCTCGGCTTCGGTTGGCAGCATCTCCTGAAACGCATAGGTCCCGTTGATGATGCGCGAACGGATCTCGCGGTAGATTCCTTCGTAAATCGCTTTTGGCATGACTTCACCTCTAATGAATATGTATGGCTAGGCACGATAGCATTTCTTAAAGTTGTTTAAACCGATTATCGGTAAAGTACGGATTATTTACCGTCGACGGTTCCCCCGAAACCCAAGTCGGACCGAATCAAAACCGTCAATGCGGCAAGCAGCCAGTCCTCTACAATGAGTTCATTGTTTAAACGTTCTTGCTCGCACAGCATGTTGCATCCGGAAGGCATATTATGCTGCAGAAAATCCAACGTTTTGGCGGAGCCATGTTCGCGCCCGCCATGCTGTTTTCTATATCAGGCCTCATGGTCGGCATCTCCGCCCTCGCCACGACCGTAGACATCGTCGGCGACCTCGCCGTATACGGAACCCCTTGGTACGTTTTCTGGACCATCATCCAGCGCGGCTCGTGGACGGTCTTTAAACGTCTCCCGCTCCTTTTTGCCGTAGCGCTGCCTATCGGTCTTGCCCAAAAGCAACCGGCACGCTGCTGCCTCGAGGCACTCGTGGCCTATTTTGCCTATTGCTTCTTTTTGAGCGAGATCATTAAGCTGAGCGGAGACAACCTTGGGCTTAAGTACCCATCATCTTTGACCCCCGCCAGCGGTATCACCGTCATCGACGGCATCAAGACGCTCGACACCGGCATTATCGGCCCGCTGGCGGTATCGGCAACCGTCGTCGCCATCCATGACCGCTTCTACGATGCCAAGGTTCCCGATTGGCTCGGCACCTTCTCGGGTTCCTCGCTGGTCTACCTCATCAGCTTTTTTGCCGTGTTTGCCCTTGCCGCCATCTCGGCCGCCATCGTGCCCTTCGCATACGCCGCGACCGAAATGCTGCGCCACGCACTTGCGGGCGTCGGCCCCTTCGGCGTGGGCATCTTTGTGTTTTTGGAGCGAGCGCTCGAGCCCATGGGGCTGCACCATCTGCTCTATATGCCCATCTATTACGACAATCTGGTCATTCACGACGGTATTTACGCCACGTGGACCAACATACTCCCCATTCTCTCCCATAGCACGCGCCCTTTAAATGAACTTGCGCCCTGGGCAGGTTTTACCGCCACCGGCTGGGGCAAGCTCTTTGGCCTTCCCGCCATCGCGGCAGCATTCTATTTCACCGCCAAACCCGAACGCCGCGCCGGCCTTAAGGTCATCCTTTTGCCCGCCATCGTCGCCTCGGTGGTCTGCGGCGTCACCGAGCCGCTCGAGTTTCTCTTTATGTTCACCTATCCCGGACTCTTTTTGCTCTACGCCGTCCTGTCCTCCTGCCTTGCCATGACCATGAACTTCTTCGGTATCGTCGGCATCTTCTCGGGCGGTCTCATGGAAATGACGGCCTTCAACTTCATCCCACTCATGCGAATGCATGCCGGCTCCTACCTTTTGGCGCTCGGTATCGGTCTTGCCTTTAGCCTCATCTTTTTTGTTAGTTTTCGAGCACTCATCTTGGTCTATGACCTTAAGACGCCGGGCCGCGAGGATCATGTCTCCAATCGCGCGGCAATCGATCGTTTAACGGGAAGCGGCTTTGCCAAAGAGCAATCTCCCAATGGCGAGGTCAGTATTCAATCCGATCAAGATCACGTCCTCGCCGAGCGGGTAATTCAGCTTTTAGGTGGCGTTGGCAATATCGTGGGCGCAACCAACTGCGCCACGCGCCTGCGCGTCGAGGTCGCAGACCCTTCCATCGTCGCGGACAATGCGACCTTTGTCGCAGCGGGTGCCAAAGGCCTCATCGTCACCGGCAAGACCGCTCAGGTAATCATCGGCATCTCGGTACCCCGCGTCAAAGAGCACTTTGATCGGATTATGGGACTCGAACCGGGTTTTGCATTCGCCGCCTCGCCTTCTCATGCCGCCGACGCCACCAAAAAGCATGGCAATGTCTGCTTCTTCGACATCGACGGTACGCTCGCCTGGCAAGATCCCAGACTTGCCCAGGAGCTTCCCGAGGGTGAGCGAGACCTCTCCCCCTATCCCAACGAGACGGTTGCACAGGCAATTCGCACGTTTGTCGCCAACGGCAACAAAGCCTTTATCTGTACGGGGCGCACCCTCAGCTGCATCCATCCCAAGCTGCTCGAGCTGCCGTGGGCAGGCGTCGTGTGCCTCGCGGGCGGTTACGCCGAACTCGAGGGGCGTATCGTGCGAAATGCAGCCATAAACCCTGGTCTGCTACAGCGCCTCGCCCCCTATCTCGAGCAATCGGGCGAGGTCATTCGCTTTGAGGGCATCGATCGCGTCGTGCGCATGAGTGCAGATGCCCCCGAGACGTACGGCTACGCACGCACCGTGGGCGACGCCGTCACGCAACTTGAGCACTACAACGCCTATAAAATTCTTATGTCCACACCACTTGCCAACCGCATCGCCCAAGATGAAGAGCTTGGACCTCTGCTCTGCCTCAACGAGCTCGAGCTCGAGGTCACAGAAATCTCGCCGCGCGAGTGCACCAAACGGGCCGGAATCAAGGCTGTGCTTGACGCCCTGGGACCAGACCACGGCACCGTATATGGCATTGGCGACGCGAGCAACGACATCGCCCTCATGGAGGCGGTCGATGTTGGCATCGCCATGGGCAACGCGCCGGACTTCCTCAAGGAAAAGGCCGACTACGTAACCGACAGCTTCGACCACGACGGCGTCGTCACCGCGCTCGAACACTTTGGGCTTATCTAGCCGAGCCCCTCACCGCGTTTGCGACCGCAAGACTCAATCGTCTTCAACCGCCGCGCTCGACGCCCCAATGTGGCAATATGTTGTCTGCATAATGCAACAGTGCAACCTAAGAAAGAATGCGAGAACCCGTGTCCAGTCCGTTTACCAGCTTTTTAGCCCAGCACTTTGACCAGATTAACGACTATCTGGCCACGTTTTTTGACGGACAGGCGACTTCCGCCGATATCGAGCGTTACCTGTATACCCCGCTCTCGGCATTTACGGCCAATGCCGGCAAGCGCCACCGCCCGCTCATCTGCATGCTCGCCGCGACCGCAGTGGGCGGTAGCTTTGAGAGCGCCCGCAGCGCCGCGGCAGCCATCGAGCACTTTCAGTCGGGCGCGCTGATCCACGACGACATCGCCGACAACGGCCAACTGCGCCGCGGCAAGCCCTGCATGCACCTTACCGAGGGCACGGGACTCGCCATCAACTGCGGCGATTTAGCGCTCACCATGGTCACCAAGACGGTTCTCGACGACCCCACGCTCGAGGCAGACGTGAAACTCCGCGTGCTCCACGAGCTCACCGAGATGATCGTCCGCACCATTGAGGGCCAGGCACTCGACTTGGGCTGGGTCCGCGATGGGCGCTTTGACATCTCGGTCGACGATTATCTGGACATGGCGACGCACAAGACCGCGTACTACAGCGGAGCCACGCCACTTGCCGCCGGAGCCATTATCGGCGGCGGCAGCGAGGAGCAGATTGAGGCGCTGCGCGCCTTTGGCCTGCACACGGGCCTTGCCTTCCAGATCCAAGATGATCTGCTCAACTTGATCGGCACCAAAGAGGCCGCCAACAAGGACTTCCGCACCGACATCACCGAGGGCAAGCGCACGCTTGTCGCCGTACACGCCCTCTCTGATGAACGCCACCACGACGAGATCGAGGCGATTCTTTCCTCGGGCACCGATGATCCCGCGCAGCTCGCACGCGCCGTGGAGATCTTCCAGGAGACCGGCTCCATCGATTACGCCCACACTTACGCGCTCGACCTGACCGCCAAGGCCAAAGCGGCCATCGAGAACGTTGAGCTTGATCAGCACGCACGCGAGTTGTTCCTCTCCATGGCAGATTTCTTTGTGGAGCGACTCAACTAGCGTGGGTTATAAAACCTGTCAGCAGCGTATTTGGGTACAACTTGCTACACTGTTGAGTGCATGTTTATGCATCTCTTTGCGTCGTCTATCCGACAGGCGCTCAAATAGTACGAATGATACGCCGAAAGGGGTTCGTTCATGGAACCTATTACAACGGGCATGCGGGGAGCAGCCGTCGAGGACGTCCAGTCCCGCCTTCTGCAGCTCGGCTATACAATCGATGACACCGAGGTCTCCGACAAGCGCTTTGGCACCACCACCGAGCAGGCTGTTGGCACCTTTAGGCTCGACAGTGGTCTTGCCGCCGGTCACGCCGTTGACATTCCCTGCTGGAGTGCCCTGGTCGACGCCTCGTATAAACTGGGCGATCGTACGCTCTATCTGCGTATGCCCAATTTCCATGGTGCCGACGTTCAGGCCCTGCAGAGGGCGCTCAACGTTTTGGGCTTTGCCTGCGGTGAGGACGACGGCTATTTTGGCCCGCACACCGAGGCCGCTCTGCAGCAGTTCCAAGAAAATGTCGGCCTGTTTGCCGATGGCATGGCGTTCCAGGATACCTACGCCTATATCAACCGCCTGCATCACGTGTGGGAGGGCAAGCCCTCGGTTACCGAGGCCGAGTCGCGCATCGGTTTTGCCCGCGCCGCCAACGTGCTCGAGCGCTTCCAGATTGCCGTCATCGGTGAGGACCCCATCGCACGCAGCGTTGCATCGCGCATGTGGAACATCGCCACGGCGACGACCGACAGCAGCGGCATGATGCTTTGCGATTCCGAGGTTCCGACCGACGTGGATCTGGTGCTCGAGATCGCAAGCGATGAGCTGCCCGCAGATGCTGCGCCGCGCGCCACGATCGCCCTTGCCGAGTGCTGTCTCTTATACACATCTGACGCTGCCGACG
>USHF01000111.1 GCA_900554465.1 uncultured Collinsella sp. | reverse complement strand
GATCTACACGTAAGGAGTCGTCGGCAGCGTCAGATGTGTATAAGAGACAGCGCTTTGGCTGTCGAGGCCATTCGCGAGGCGGGCCTGTATTAGAAAACTATTTCGCCTCGTCAATATATCGAAACCGATTTCGTGCAGTTATTTTACGAATCCTGCAAACAATTTCGGTAAACGGTCGATTTTTGGCTGCGAATAGGAGCATAATCAAAGTCCCGATTGGATGTATTGGGATTACGACAAGCCGCTCGGGTCGTTCCCGGGCGGCTTGTTTGTGGAGTGAGATGGGAGTTTCTAATGGTTAACGAGAAGAAGGTCGCTATTGTCGGCTGCGGTTTCGTCGGTTCGTCTTCGGCGTTCGCGCTGATGCAGAGCGGTCTGTTCTCCGAGATGGTCCTCATCGACGTGGACAAGAACCGCGCCGAGGGTGAGGCCCTGGATATCGCGCACGGCATGACGTTTGCCGAGCCGATGAAGATCTACGCCGGCGATTATTCCGATGTCGCCGACGCCGCCATGATTGTTGTCACCGCTGGCGCTGCCCAGAAGCCCGGTGAGACTCGCCTGGACCTGGTCAACAAGAACGTCAACATCTTTAAGTCCATTATCCCCGAGATTAAGAAGTCTGGCTTTGACGGTATTCTGCTCATCGTCTCCAACCCGGTCGATGTTCTGACTTATGCCGCCATCAAGATGTCCGGCTTGCCCGAGGGCCATGTCATCGGTTCCGGTACCGTGCTCGACACCGGCCGTCTGCAGCAGATGCTTGGTGCCCACGTCGAGGTTGACCCGCGCGACGTTCAGGCCTATGTCATGGGTGAGCACGGCGACTCCGAGTTCGTCGCTTGGTCCAGCGCCCAGGTTGCCGGCGTGCCGCTGAACACCTTCTGCGAGCTTCACGGCCATCTGGAGCATGAGGCCGCCGAGAAGCGCATCGCCGAGGACGTCAAGAACTCCGCCTACACCATCATCGAGAAGAAGCACGCCACCTACTACGGCGTCGCCATGGCCGTCAAGCGCATCTGCACTGCCGTCATGCGTGACGAGCAGACCGTTCTGCCCGTTTCCTCGCTCATGGTGGGCGAGTACGGCCTGTCCGATCTTGCCATCTCCATGCCGACCGTCGTTGGCCGCGACGGCGTTGTCTGCCGCGTCCCCGTGCCGCTGAACGATGACGAGCAGCATGAGCTCACTGCCTCCGCCAAGGCCCTCAAGGACATCATCGACAGCGTCGACTTCTCCTGCTAAATCAAGCTCGCGAGAGCGAAAAGCTACAATGAAGGCGTCCGAGTCCACACGGTCCGGGCGCCTTTTTGGTGCAAAATAACCTGTCCTCGATGCACCATAGTTGATGGGAGGGCCATGTCGGATTCGCCTAATTTTTTGACCTATGCCCAGACGGCGTTTGACCCGTTTGAGGAACGGCCGTTCTGCGCGGTGGATAGCCTGGTCTTTGCGTGGTTGTCCTATTTGCGTTTGCCGGGTGATATGGCGGAGCTGACGAACTGGCAGGGCCTAGACGTACGCGAGCTGCTTCGTGCCGAGTGCTATCGGGACATGATTGGCGACCTGTGGGATCCAGAGGGGAGCAGGGCCTTGTTGGAGGCCGTGGCAGCAAGCCCTCGCTACCGTGGCGTGCACGTTTGCGGCTATCGTGCCGTGAGCGATGTGGTGGCGACAGAGCAGTTTGCAGCCATGGCGTTCCGGTTTCCGGCGGGGTTTAGCTATCTTTCCTTCCGGGGGACCGACAGTACGATTGTGGGCTGGAAAGAGGACTTTAACATGGCGTTCCGGTGTCCTGTGCCGGCCCAGGAATCCGCGGCGCGCTATGTGGACGAGGCGGCGGATGCGATTGACGGGCCGCTTTTGTGCGGAGGTCATTCCAAGGGTGGAAACCTTGCGGTGTACGGTGCGGCGATGTGCTCCGATGTCGCCCGTGAGCGAATCGAACGGGTGTATTCCCATGATGGTCCTGGCTTCGTCGAGGAGTTTCTGAACGGCAACGCCTTTGCCGATCTTTCCGGCCGCATCGATAAGACGCTACCTCGGTCGTCGATCTTTGGCATGATGTTCGAGACACAGGAGGACTATGCCATCGTTGAGAGCACTGAGTTCAGCCTGCTGCAGCACAATCCCTTTAGCTGGGTGGTTGATGGTCGCGACTTCGTGTACTGTGAGCGCCTGTCCGCCGGTGCTCGATACGTTGATGGCTCCATTCGCGAGATGCTGCTTGCAGTGGGGCCTGCCGAGCGCGAGCGTTTTGTAGATGCATTGTTCTCCGTGTTTGAGGCTACGGGTGCTGAGCGGTTTGCGGATATCGCTGGGAATCTGCGCGAGAGCCTGCCCGTGATGCTCCAGGCTGCACAAGGCTTTGACAAGGATACGCGACGCTTTGTCTCGCAGACCATCGTGGCAATCCTTAAGTGCGCACTGCTGCCCAAACGACCCCAGATCGACATGTCCGCTGCCGGTAAGAGTCTGGCAGAACAGCTCGAGGCTTGGCAGTCCGAGCTCCTGCGCTAGCCATTGGTGCAAAGCAACCTGTCCCAGATGCACCAATCTTCGATGCGCTCGGGGAGGGCTCGACCGCTATACTGGTTCATGCCGAAATCGATCTAGAACGGAATGCCGTATATGAAAATCAATCACGCGATTCTGCATATCCTGGACTTTGACTCTGCCGTCAACGTCATGAGCCAGCGCGAGCTCGATATCGAGAGTCGTACCGTGCGCAACTTCGTGACCACGCATCTGCGCCGCGCACGTACCTCGGCCGACAATAAACGCGCCACGTTTGCCGAGAACTCTGCGTTTGGCGGCGAGCTCAAGGGTTACTTCTTTGGCGAGCGCGAGTTCGTGGACCTGTCGCAGCAGATTGCGGAGTTTATCTCCTCCGAGCTCACCAAAGCCGAGAAAGCCGAGTCCACCGACGTGCTCGTGGCCGATTTTGACGACGATGAGGATGCCCGCTGGTTTGCCGTGATGCTGCTGGGCTCCAAGCAGGCTTTTATGCACGAAGTGGGCCGCGAGGAGGGAGAGGTGCGCAACGACATCGCGCGCCACTACGCCATTCTGCCGAACCCCTCGCAAAAGGTGCCGAGCTATGCCATCGTGCGCGCGAGTACCATGGAGATCGGCTACGTGGACAAGAAGCGCAAGATTGCCGGCGAGGACCGTATGCTTATCCCCGATGGCCTGCTGCAGTGCGACACGGGCGTATCGGGCAAGGAGGTCATCGACACCGTGACGCGTGTGGTCGAGGAAGTCGCCGAGGAGCACGGTGCCAATACGGCCGTAGCGCTCGCTAAGGTTAAGGCTGCCGTTGCCGAGAAGGTCGAGGATGACGAGGAGCTTCCGCCTTGGGATATCGTCGATGAGGTCTTTGAGGACGAACCGGTCATCAAGGAGAGCGTACGTGCGGCGCTGACCGAAGAGAAGGTGCCCGAGCGTGTGCCCGTGGAGCGCAAGCAGGTCGAGCGTGCGGCCGTGCGCAACCACAAGATTCGTACCGACACGGGCATCGAGATCAGCTTTCCGGCCGAGATGGGCTCGAACTCCGAGTACATCGAGTTCGTCAACGAACCCAACGGCCTCATCTCCATCGAGCTCAAGAATATCGGCAGCATCGAGAATCGATAAGTTGCGTTACGCCTGCAGCGAGAAAGCGAAGGCCGAAGCCTCGGATGAGGGCTTCGGCCTTTTTACTTGGGGCTTAATTTCGCTACTGGTTGAGCATAAGTCAGCGAAAACGCCCCAGAGCGAGCAAGGTGACGTGAAAGAGGAGGGCATTGACCTTTTGGTCATGCCCGACGACTGAACGTCAGATTGCCGCTCTGGGGCGTTTGCAGCGTCGGCTAGTTACGCGGTTTGGTAAAACCGCGTAACCCTACAGTTGACGTAAGCCCTCTTCCAGGCCGGTCTTGCTGTCGGTCTTCTCGTCGCGCATCTTGATGACGCGGGCGGGGACACCGGCCACGACGGCGCCGATGTGGCAGTTCTTACCCACGGTGGCGCGGCCGCCCAGCACGGCGCCCATATCGATCATGGAGCCTTCGCCGATGACGGAGCCGATGTTGATGATGGCACCCATCATGATGACGGCGCGATCGCCGATCTCGACGCGGTCGCGGATGATTGCGCCCGGCTCGATGCGGGCGTTGATGCCCTTGAGGTCGAGCATGGGCACGGCGGAGTTGCGGCAGTCGTTCTCTACGTCGTAGTAGTCGATGGAATCGGCATTGGCGACCAGGATGGTCTTAAGCTCATCCCAGTTACCAAAGACGGTCTTGCCGCGATGACCGCCGTAGACGTGCGCATTGCCCCACTGGACCTTCATGCCCGGCTTTTCGCGCACGTACAGTTTGACGGGCGTTTTCTTGGGCGCGGTGGCGATGTAGTTGATAATCTCCTGTGCATCCATCTCGGCTGCGTTACTCATATGCTGTTTCTCCTTTTCGTGGATACGGTTGATACCTGGTTAGGCAAACATGACCTGGTCGAAGGTGTAGAAGCCGGGGTCGCGGGTGATGAGCTTCTGGGCGGCGGCCAGGGCGCCGTTGACAAAGATCTGGCGGCTCGTGGCACGGTGTGTGAGCGTGACCTCCTCGTCCTGGCCAAAGAAACTCACCTCGTGCACGCCGGCGACAGTGCCACCGCGCAGCGAGTGCATGCCGATCTCCTTGGGGTCGCGTGCGCCGCACATGCCCTCGCGGCCATAGACGGGGTGGTAACCTGCCTCGGGCTCGGCTTCGACGACGGCGTCGAGCAGCAGCTTCGCGGTGCCGCTGGGGGCGTCGGCCTTTTGGTTGTGGTGCGTCTCGACAATCTCGCAGTCAAAGCCGGGCAGCTCACGCGTGGCCTGTGCCACCAGATGACGCAGGGCCGCGATGCCGATGGAGTAATTGCCGGAGTGCATGACGCGGGCGTTCTGACCCAGCTCGCGCAGGCGATCCATCTGCTCGGGCGTGTAGCCCGTGGTGCCCGAGACCAACGCCGCGCCCGTGCGCTCGACATAGGCGACGACAGCATTGAAGGCCGCAACGTTCGAGAAGTCGATGATGACGTCGGCTGCTGGGGCGTTCTCGAGCTCTGTCTCTTATACACATCTCCGAGCCCACGAGACATGCGCAGATCTCG
>USHF01000110.1 GCA_900554465.1 uncultured Collinsella sp. | reverse complement strand
CGAGATCTGCGCATGTCTCGTGGGCTCGGAGATGTGTATAAGAGACAGGGTCGGGTCGCCCGAGAACACGCTTAGGCACACCAGGATAATCATAAAGTTGACGCGACCGCCCGCAATGGAGATCTGCGGTGCCAGGCCTGCCTGCAGCAGCACGCACACAATGGCGGCGATTACAAACGTGCGGGAGCTCATCCCCTGCTCGTGTAGATCCATGGACATGCCCCCTATTCGCTCGAGCCGGAATCGGTCGTCTCGGACGTGTCGGAACTGTCATCCGGGCTCTCGTCCTTCGTCTTGGTCGCAGCATCGCGCGACGTTCCCTGCGGCGTGCTGTTGGCCGTGTTCACGTCCTCATCCGAGGCCGACTGTTCGTCGGTCAGCGAGGTGATGACCAGCACTTCCTCGTTGTTCTCGGCCGTCGTCTGGGCGCGTACCACAATGGTGTAGTACACGTCGTTTGCCGATTTCTCAACCGACGAGACGGTGCCGAGCGGAAGGCCCTTGGGGAACACACCGCCAATGCCCGAGGTCACGATGATGTCGCCAACCTTAACGTCGGAGTCGACGCTCACGTACTCAAGACGCAGCGTGCCGTCAGCCTGACCCTGCAGCATGCCCTGGGCGCGCGTGTCCTGCACCATAGCGGACACGCCCGAGTTCTCATCGCCGATCAGACGCACGGTGGACGTCTTGGCCGAGACTTCGATGATCTGTCCGATAACACCAGCCGAACTCGTCACAGGCATGTTGATGGTAAGCCCGTCGGCAGAACCTTTATCGATGGTAACGGTCGAGGTCCAGGCATCGCCCGAAGCGCCGACGATACGAGCTGCAGTGGACTTGAGGTTGTAGGTCGACTGCAGACCGACCAGACCCTCCAGTCGCTCGGCGGTCTTTTGAGCCTCGGAGAGCTCGGCAACCTTGGAGGTCAGCTCCTCATTTTGCTTCTTAAGCTCGTCAAGCGTGTCCTGTGACGCCGTAAGGTTAGAGAACACGTTACCGATCGCATTGAAGGGAGCCGCCACAGTCGAGCCCAGAAAACGCACCGGCGAGGTAATCGTCGTCACGCCCGAACGAACGGCATGAATCGGCCCCGTCTCGCCCTCACGAATATAAAACGTGAGCAGCAACACCGAAATCAGGCTGAAAACAATCAACGGGCGCATACCCGTTGATTGTCGCTTGGTATTCAGATTTGTGGAGAAACCCGAAGATCGTGCCAAATGGAATCCACCTTTTGGAAATTAAGCATTGGTCTGGACGAAGCCGCCATCAAACGCATTGGCCTCGAGCACGCGGGCACAGCCGTTAACAACGTTATCGAGCGCCGTGGGGCTGACGTTGACCGAAACGCCGGTCTCATCGCGCAGGCGCACGTCGAGACCGCGCAGCAGCGCGCCGCCACCGGTCAGCAAAATGCCGTAGTACATAAGGTCCGAGGCAAGATCGGGAGGCGTAGCGTCGAGTGCGTCCTTGACGGCCTTGGCCATCTCGTCGAGCGGCTTGTTGAGCGCGCGACGAATCTCCTCGCTCTCGATGCGCACGGTCTTGGGCAGACCGGTAATCACGTCGCGGCCGTTGACCTCGACGTCGAGCTCGTCCTTAAGCGGCACGGCGGAGCCGACCTTGATCTTGATGTCCTCTGCCGTACGCTCGCCGATGGCCAGGTTGTAGGCATCACGAACGTGCGTGAGGATGGCCTGATCGAACTCGTCGCCGGCAATACGGATGGACTGCGAGACGACGATGCCGCCCATAGCGATAACGGCAACCTCGGTGGTACCGCCGCCGATGTCGATGACCATGGAGCCGGTGGGTTCCTCGACGGGCAGGTCGGCGCCGATAGCGGCTGCCATAGGCTCTTCGATCAGATAGGCCTGGCGGGCACCGGCCTGGATCGTGGCCTCAAAGACAGCGCGCTTCTCGACCGACGTGACACCGGAGGGAACGCAGACGACGACACGCGGACGCGGAGTCCACGGATAGCGCTTCTCGGACGCCTTGTCGATAAAGTAGCGAAGCATGGCCTCGGTAACATCGAAGTCGGCGATGACGCCGTCCTTCAGGGGACGAACGGCCACGATGTTGCCGGGCGTACGGCCGAGCATGCGCTTTGCCTCGATACCGACCGCCAGGATGCGCTCGTCGTTCTTGTCGATGGCGACAACAGAGGGCTCGCGAATGACGATGCCCTTACCGCGCACGGAGACAAGCGTATTTGCGGTGCCGAGGTCGATGGCAAGATCGCCCGCATAGCTACCGAAGAACATATCCATCAAAGAAAACAACGCAACTCCTGATGTGTTGGATGATTGCTGGAAAACTACTAGCTCATCATACTAGCGCAAGCCCGGCACCTCACTTGCGGTGAAGCGCCGGACAAAGCTAAATCCCATAAGGTCACTACTGGTTGTCAGCAGCCGAGAAATCCATATCGAGCGAAGAAACGGCCCAGCCGATATGGTTGTCGGAGCGCACGAATTTGACGGTGTACTCCTGCTCGCCGCCCTTGGACAGCGATGCCTTCACCTTGGCGGTCGTCTCGGTCATGGACTGATCCATGCCCTCGACGGACACGGTGGCACCCTGCGGAATCGAGGAGATGACCATCGACTTAGCGTCCTCGGACAGGCTCGAGGCCAGGCAAGACTCGGCCTTTGCGGCGTCACCGTCGCCGGCAGCCTGGAACAGATCGGTAACGACAGACTCCTGAGACGGGAAGCCAAAGCCGCGCGTGTAGGCAAAGCCCAGACCGCCCGCGGCGATCAAAATAAGCAGAAGCAGCACGATGAAGACTTTGAGACCCGTATGGCGATGGCGACGACGGACCTTGGCCTGCTTACGATCCTGACGGTCCTGCTGGACCATCTCAGACTCGGACAGCGTAAAGAAGCCGGTGTCCGAGGGATCAGGCATAAACTGACCGGTCGCGCCCGTAGGATCGAGCGGATCGACGGCAGGAGCGTCCATCGCGGGCGCCGGAGCCGTGGCCATAGCCGTCTGGGCAGACAGCGCGGCAAGCGAATCCTGCACGCGGGCAAGCTCATCGGCCTGCTCGGAGGTGAGCTGGTAGATGCCATCGGCAGTAGCGGCATTAAAGGCGTCGAGTGCGTCGGAGGGACGGCCGGCGGCAGAAAGCGCCTGACCCATGCCGGCGTTGAGCGCACGCGTGTCGTCGCGGGGGCCGGCAAAGTCGATAGCCGTGCGGTAAGTCTCCACGGCATCCGCCGGACGGCCGAGCTTAATGAAGCAACGACCGAGCTCGCCGAGTGCGGCGGCAGGAGCCGGATTGGCGCCGTCGATGGCAGCCTGACGGAAGGCGGTTCCCGCGTTGGCATAGTCGCCCGACTGGAACAGCGCATTGCCCAGGCCCAGATAGGCCTTGAACGGCGTGGCATAGGAAGCATCCTGCGTAGCGGCAGAGAAAGCCTGAGCGGCCGTCGTGTAGTCGCCCACGGCGGCGAGCGCCTTGCCGCGGTTGGTGAGCAGCGCGCCGCGCTTGCCGTAGGTACCGTCGTTGAGGGCGGCGGCATAGGCCTCGGCGGCCTCGGCATACATGCCCAGGTGCATCAAGGCGTTGCCACGAAGGTGATCGGCCTCGCCCATAATCTCATCGGGAGTCTTTGCCGCCCCAAGCATCTGGGCTGCAGCAGAAAAATCACCCGCGCGGTAAGCGGCGCGGCCCTGTTGGATCAGCTGGCTATTCAAGGAAGTCCCCTTTACTCGTGAACGATCTCGACATGGACGATCTCGTCGCCGGCACGCAGCTGCGAAATCACATCGAGACCCTCGACCGTGGTACCAAAGACGGTGTAACCGGAATCGAGGTTATGCTGGGCACCCAGGCAGAAGTAGAACTGCGAACCCGCGGAATCGGGGTCCATGGAGCGTGCCATGGCAAGGGCGCCATCGACATGGCTGTTGCGCGGATTGGTGGCAAACTCGCCCTTGATGCAGTAGCCGGGGCCACCGGTACCGGGCATACCGTCGGGGCCCTCAAGACCGGCAGCGACGTCGGCGCCGGACATGTCGCGGGTATTGGGGTCGCCGCCCTGGATAACAAAACCGGGCACATAGCGATGGAACTTAAGGCCATCATAGAAGCCCATCGTGGAAAGCTCGCAGAAGTTCGCGACATGAATGGGAGCGCCCTCGCCGTCAAACTTGACCTTGATGGTACCCTTCGACGTCTCGATTACGGCGCACTCGTCGCCGACAAGCTGATACTCGGGCGTGTAGAGCTCTTTCTTAAAACCAAACATGTGGTTCCTTCCTCGTGCGTTTAAAGCATATTTGTACGAATTGTAGCAATAAGCACGGGTTTACATCAATTGCGTACGTAGGTTATGCCGACTATGGCGAACTAATTTTAGGAACGCTGCTGCGGCTGCCAGGAACCCACATTGGCATCGTACTGGTTCAGCGCGCTGTTGCCGCCCTGCGCGATGGGCGCCAGGATCTCGCTTTGGTGGGAACTCATCGACTCGCCATCGGGAATGGCCAGCGAGATATCCCAGCTCTGGCAGATCACGTCGACGCGCTCATACATCCACTCGGCAAGCTGCTTTAAGTGGGCGATGTCATCCGCATAGACCGTATCGTCCTGTACTTTCAGGTTGTTGAGCTCATCTTGCGTCTTTTTGATCTGGTCGCGCAGGGCGTAGGCACTCTGCGACAGCTCCTGACGGGTGGACAGCGGCGTTCGGAGATAACCGTTGTTAAAGGAATCGATGACCTCGCCGATCTGGTCCTCGTCAGCGTAGGACACGATGGTCTGATACAGACCGTCGAGCCTGGTATAGAGCTGATCAACGGTGAGCACGGTTTCTTCCTGGACCACCTCGGCAGAATCGCCCTGCTTGGTATCGTCCTCAGTCGCCTCGCCCTTTTGACGCGTGGGGAAGGTGGTTTGCGCAGCTTGGCCAAACTGGTCGTAGAAGCCAGGCATGACACCCATGGGATCGGTCGTCACGAACCAATAGGCACCACCGCACACGACGGCAAGGACCGCGATGATAATGAGCGGCTTGGGAATATGACGCTTATGCTTGTGATAGGCGTCCTCGTCGGGGTGCACCTTGCGCTTGGGTTTTTGAGCATCGTCATGCAGGGAAACGGGCGTGGGAATATCGACCTTGGGGATACCGAAATCCTTATCGAAAGCTGGCAGCACGCAGGTCTCATTGGGGTCGGCGGCGTCCGAAAGCACCGCAGCGG
>USHF01000109.1 GCA_900554465.1 uncultured Collinsella sp. | reverse complement strand
GATCTACACGTAAGGAGTCGTCGGCAGCGTCAGATGTGTATAAGAGACAGCTTGACGACCATGGCGCTCAGCTCCGAGGCCGACAGCGCTTTGTTCGAAGTCCCCACGCGGGTGAAGTAGCGTCCGTCGGCGGAGTAGGGGGCGTCGGCACCTGAGAAGGCAATTTTGATGTATCGCAGCCCATCATCGGCGTCGAGGCACTCGACCGTCGGGAACACCGCGGGCTCGATCTTGTCGGACACCCACGACGTCACCTGGCGCAGCGTTGCGTCGCTGACATCCTGGCCGATGACATCGCCGTTGTCCTTCACGCCGAAGTAGAGCTCGCCGCGGCCGTGCTTGTTCAGCATGGCGCTGATGGCTTGCAGTGCTTCTTTATGCTCGCCAGTGGACTTCTTGAACTCGACGGTCTCGCTCTCGCTGCCCAGGTTCATCCGCGCTGCCTTTCCCGTTCGTTGCTTGTCTCGTTGGATTATACCGTGGTCACCATGGGCGAAAACGTGGAAGCGCGCTTGCTTGCCTCTACCATGTTCTCATGCGCCTTAATGCCCTTTGTGAAGAATCATCCCATTGGGAAACGGGTCCCTATGGAACGATTTTGGTATCAGGCATAGGGGGGCGCTATCGTGGATGTCGTCACCATTGCCTGCGCCCTCGATCCAGAGATGTAATTACAGAAGTGCGGGGAAAAATCGAAAACCTTCGAGCACAACGCGGTTTTTTGTATCAAAACCGCAGGTCGCGGAAGCCTAAAACGGGGGTCTGGTCAGCATTCCTTTGGTTTTCCCCGCACTTCCGAATTTGGCCTCTCGCCACATCCCGATTACGTCTTAAAGTGGCGCAAAAAGCCGTGTGCTCTGCTTGATTTTGCTCAGGAATTATGCCTGAGGGGTAGTGGATTCGCCTTTCTCCGCCGTGCAGCGGCACGTGTAGGGCTCTCTGGCTCAGGCGCGAGTCGCTTCCCGTCTGAAAAAGTTCTTAAAACAGCTTTAAAGTTGCCTTTGGCCTACATTGACAGCGTACAATATGCATGTTTACCATGGCAAAAGCTAAATTTGGGGAGGGGGAGCGCACGGTGGAAGTGCTGGTTGTTGGCAATACCGTGTATGTCGATGACGACTTTTGTGCCAAGGCGTTTCCCGGTGACCATGTTCAGGTCGTGGCGGCCAACGAGGCGCGCCGCGACGGGTCGTCGCTCCATGCGTCTTGGAAAGAGCTGCTGCAGCACCTGGACCAGGCTTACGAATTCGACCGTGTGGTCTACCTCTCTACCTATCTCACGCCGCATACCGAGGCCGTTGGCGACATCGAGCTGCTGCGCTCCGTCTTTCGAGCTTGCATGGGTCGCCAGATTCAGCTGCTGTTTGTGACTGGTCCCATGGGAGCGGACGGTGCGGTGGACGCTGCGGGGCAAAACGGCAAGGGCATCATTGCCCGTGCGGCCAACGACCTGTGCCGCTACTATGCGGTCCGCGACGGCATTCAGGCCAAGATCTTGCGCGTGCCGTATCTGTACACCGCCTCGCCCACGCTGGAAGACCCGATTTTGACCCCGCTGTTCGAGGCGTGCTCGCAAGGCTCTGCTGTCATGAGGGCTGGGGCGGACTCACCGCTCGGTGCCCTCTGCGCCGAGGAGCTGGCCGTTCTGGTGCGTCGCATCTTCGACAGCTGGGATGCCACATTCGAGGAACTCGAGGTTCCGGATAGCTTTGCCCACACCGTGGGAGACCTGGGCGAGGCGCTCAAGGGCTTGTTCCCGGGGCTCGACATTACCTACGACGGGGACGCCGTCGTCTCCATTGCTCCGAGCGATACCGTCCGCACGCGCTACGGGTGGTTCCAGCGCTATGACGTGCTGCGCGATCTTTCGACCATACACGCCCGCTGGGAGCAGACCCTCGCGGGCAAGCGCCATCCGCTGCGTGCCGCCATCGACCGCATGCGCGGGCGGACACTGCCCATCAAATGCCTGGAGACCGCGCTGGCCTGGGTGCTCTTTGAGGGCCTGGAGCTGGTGTTTTCGCAGTCTGCTCAGCTTAACGTGCTCGACTACCGCCTGCTGTACGTGGTACTGATCGGCACGCTGTATGGGCTCGATTTTGGCCTGGTTGCGGCGCTGCTGGCGTCGGTGGGTTTGGCCGCGAGCTACTTTACCCAGTATGGCTATACCTTCCAGGGTCTCTTTTACGAGCCGTCTAACTGGCTGCCGTTTATTGCGTACTTTGTTGTGGGTGCCGTGTGCGGCTATGTGCAGCTGCGCAACAGCGAAGCCATTAGGGCGGAGCGCGATCAAAACGAGCTCGTGCGCAACCGCAATACGTTCCTTACGCAGCTCTACCACGACGCGATCGAGGACAAGCGCGCGTACAGGCGCCAGATCGTGGGTCGCCACGACAGCTTTGGCAAGATCTTTGCCGTGACGCAGGAGCTCGACGTATTCAACCCACGCGACATCTATCGCAAGTGCTGCGAGCTTTTGGGCGAGATCCTCGAGAACGATTCGGTGGCGATCTACCATGTTTCGGGCGGGGCATTTGCACGCCTGGTGGCAGCAAGTCCCGCGATTGCCGAAGATGCCGCGCGCTCGCTCACGCTTGAGCAGCTTGCACCTCTTTTGGGCGACGGGGGTCGTTCGAACCTGTGGGTGAACCGCGAGCTGACGCCGGGGCTTCCCATGTTTGGATACACGATCGAGCGCGACGGGGCACCCGCTGTGTTGATCTTTGTGCGTAGTGCGGCCGAAAACCAAATGACCCTCTATTATCAAAACCTGTTCCGCATCTTGTGCGGGTTGGTCGAAAGCGCGCTGGGCCGTGCCTTTGACTATGAGGCGGTGGCGCAGGATAAACGCTGCGTTGACGGCACTTGCGTGCTCAAGCAGGCTGCCTTTGGCCAAGAGCTCGCGGCGGAGCAGGCGCTGGCAGATAGCAAGATGGGGAGTTTTTTGCTCCTGCGCGTGGTACCGGGCATGGAGCCTGTCGGCGAGCTGGTGGGCGCAATTGGGTCGGCAATCCGCGAGAGCGACGCGGCGGGCTTGGTCGACGGCGACGTGCTCTACCTGCTTATGCGCCAGGCAAAGGCATGCGATCTGCCCATTATCCGCGAGCGCCTGAGCGCAAAGCAGATTGCGGTGGAGCCCGTCGACGGCGAGGACATCGTGGAGCTGCTGCAGCACATCTCTTACACCGGTGACGGTGAGGGGGGTGCCGCTTGATCTCGCTTGTCGTTGCTGCCGTCTTGCTGCTGATTCATGCGCTGGTTTGCCTGATGCTGTGGACGCTCATGAAACTGGGCCTGCTGCCGGTGCGCGGGCACATGCTGGCTGTGATAGTGCTGGTGCCGCTGTGGGGCCCGTTGCTGGTGGTTTTGCTATCGGTGTGCAGCGCGGTGTTTGGCGAGGGGCTGAAAGGGTCTGCGCTGGAGTCGCTGCGCTTCAACGATGACCTGCATCGCAGTATGTCGGTACCGAGTGGTGAGGACGATTCAGGCGTAGTGCCGCTCGAGGAGGCACTCATCGTCAACGACCCGGCATACCGGCGCCGCCTAATGCTCTCCATGCTCACCGAGGAGCCCGACGCGTACCTGGCGCAGCTGCAGGCGGCTAAGCTTAACGACGACGTTGAGGTGGCGCACTATGCCGCGACGGCGGTGGCGCAGATCTCCAAGGAGTCCGACCTTAAACTGCAGCAGCTGGAGCGTGCCTTTAAGACGGACCCGAGCGCTCAAAACCTCAACGAATACTGCGATTTTCTTGGTGAATACTTGTGCTCGGGCTTGGCTGAGGGGCGCGTGGCTCAGATTCAGCGCCAACAGTACGCGCGCCTGCTTGCGCGTCGCTGCGAGCGCGAGGATACCCTTGAGCTGCGCATTCGATACGCGACGGCGCTGGCCGATGTCGGACAGATCGACGAGGCGCAGGCCGTGACCGACCAGCTGGTGATAGACGTGCCCGAGGAGCAGGAGGTTTGGATGCTTTGCCTGCGCCTGGCCGTGATGCGCCGCGACGGTGACGAGGTCCACCGTGTGATCGATGCGATTGACAAGCAACATGTGTATTTGAGCGCCGACAACCGCGAAAAGTTGGCGTTTTGGCGCGACGGGGAGGAGGCCAGATGAGCGTGGCGCAACATATCCGCGACCGTGCAGGGCGCTTTCGTTGGATGGGACTCCTCGTGGTGTGGGCGGTCTTTATTGTCATGGCCGCTGTGCTGCTGGTGGAGCGTGCCGGCGTGCAGTACAGTGCGGGCCAGCATAAGCTGGGGATGCTGGCCGCCAACGATGCGGTGCCGGCCTCCTCGGCAATCTTTGGCCAAAAGCCCACGTGCCTGGTCATTACCGATTCCGATCAAGCTGGCGTCGAGGACGTAAAGGAACAGTTCGACCAGATCCTGCTCGACATGAAGATCGCCCATCGCGATGTTGATATTGCCACCGACGGTGCGGACGCGATCCCATCGCTCACGTCGTTTGATCGCGTGATTGTGCTTATGCCCTCGCTTGACGGACTGGGTACGCATCTGACCGATCTGATGAGTTGGGTGAGTGTGGGCGGCTCACTCATGCTGGGCATGACGCCAGATAACTCGAACTGCCTGCAGGCTATTGCTTCCAAGCTTGGGATCGAATCGGCCGGATATGACTATGCGAAAGCCGAAAGCATTGTGCCGAGCGATGACTTTATGTTGGGCGGAGGAGAGCGCTACGAGTTCTCGGATCCCTTCGATTCTTCGCTTTCGGTTTCATTGCGCGAAACGGCGCACGTATGGGCAAAGACCGGTGACGCGGGCACGCCGCTCATTTGGTCTAACGATTGCGGCAGTGGTCACACCGTGGTGTGCAACATTGGTATCTACGACAAGGTCATGCGTGGGTTCTATGCTTCGGCCATAAGCTTGCTGGGTGATGCCTCGGCCTATCCGGTCATCAACAGCGCCGTGTTCTATTTGGACGACTTTCCTAGCCCCGTGCTCTCGGGCGATGGTACTTATATCAAGCGTGACTACGGCCTTTCCATTGCGGATTTTTACACCAAGGTCTGGTGGCCCGATCTGCAAAAGCTTGCGCAAAAATACGGCATTCGCTATACCGGCGTGATGATCGAAAACTACGAGGACGCGGTCAACCAGACCGAGCCCGCGCGCCAGGCCGATACCACGCAGTTCCGCTATTTTGGCGGCATGCTGCTGCAGATGGGCGGAGAGCTGGGCTTTCACGGCTACAACCATCAGCCTCTGGCGCTCTGGGATACCGACTATGGCACGCTGTATGACTACTGTCTCTTATACACATCTGACGCTGCCGACG
>USHF01000108.1 GCA_900554465.1 uncultured Collinsella sp. | reverse complement strand
CGAGATCTGCGCATGTCTCGTGGGCTCGGAGATGTGTATAAGAGACAGGCCACCAACACCGGCAAGTTCTGCCCCGAGTGCGGCAGTCCCGCACCCGCCCCGGCACCGGCAAAGTGGTTCTGCCCCAACTGCGGTAGCGAAAACGGCGGCAAGTTCTGCAGCAACTGCGGAACGCCCCGGCCCTAGCCCCTCTATCTGGTAATTGGCGGGGGTCCGCCACCCCGCATTTGCTTCTATGGGTTTCGTTCGATAAAGGAGGACACCATGAAGACAACGTTCAAAAAATCCGTACTCGCATTCCTGACATGCGTCCTGGCGCTCGCCTTTGCCCTGACGGGCTGCAGCGGCGGCGGCAAAGACCCCAAGGCCAACTTCGTCGGCAGCTGGGAACTCTCGGGTGGAACCGTGGATGGCGAAGAGCTGACCGATGAGTACATGAAGATGCTCGAGGATTGGGGTGTCCACTGCGTCCTGATTCTCGATGAGGACGGTACAGGCGCCCTCGACCTGTTCCTTGAAGTCGTCGACCTTAAATGGGAGGCAAAGGACGCCACCACCGTAACCATCACCGCCGAAGATGAGTCGCACGACATGAAGCTCAAGGACGGCAAACTCATCCTCGAAGAAGATGACGGCAATCTTGTCTTTACCAAGTCCGACAAGGACCTGTCCGGTACGGTGAAGAAGGATCGCGAGGCGGCCGAGAAGGAAGAGGAGATCGATGAGGCCGTCGAAGACGACGACGTCCAGAGTGTCGAAATCTCCCCCGCCGTCACCGTCGCCGATGACGATCTGTGCACCATCACCATCACCGAGAAGTTCAAGGACGACTGGGGCGACATCGGCTTTGTCGTCAACATCACCAACAAGAGCGACAAGGACCTGACCTTCTACGCTCCTTCCGGCAAGACCAACGTCAACGGCACCATGAAGGAACCCTGGTTCTCGGCTAACCTGATGCCCGGCACCAGCGCCACCGAGGAATTCACGTTCTCGAGCGGCGAGCTTGACAGTCTTGACGACCTGGTCAACACGACCATCGGCATCGACGCCTACCTGACCGATTCCTACGAGGACGTCGCCTCCTACAGCGCAACCATCGCGTAACGGCGGACACCGATAGCCGCGGATTGGCGGACACATCCGCGCACTTGCCAGGCGGGGCCGCAGGAAATGATCCCGCGGCCCCGTCGTTTTTATGCCGATGCGTAACGAGCGCTAGCGCTCCATGTTGGGAACGATGCTGCCCTCCGTTACTGCGCGCACGGCCAAGCGCATGATGTTGTCGTAGCCGGTCTTGTTGAGGATCTCCGAAATGCGGCGCTTGATGGTGCCCTCACTCATAAACAGCTCGGCCGCGATCTCGCGGCGGCTCTTGCCCTCGCAGGCAAGGCGCAAAATCGACAGCTCGACATCGTCGAGTGCCGCCGTGCCCGAAAAAATGCTCTCGGGCGGCTTGGGAAACGTGCAGTAGCCCGCCAACGTGGAACGCATCACGGCGAACAGCTCGTCGATACCGACGTTCTTGTACACAAAGCTATCGACGCCCGCCTCGCGCGCCTGGTCCACAAAGGTGATCTCGGGCATACCCGTCATGATAATGACGCGGCACTCGGGCAGCCGTTCTTTGATGCGCGCCGCCGCCACGATGCCGTTGGAATCGTGCTCGGTGCACACATCCATCAGTATCATGTCCGGACGCTCCTTGAGTACAACGTCCAAGGCATCCGAGGCGTCGGCGATCGCGGCGACAACGGTCATGTCGGGCTGGTCACCGACGGAGCGCGCGAGGCTCTCGCGCAAGATAGCCTGGTCTTCGACTATAAGGACGCGAATCATGAGTTTCTCCTTTGAGCTGTGGCGCTGGCGTTGAGCGGGATGGACACCGCAAGCGTAAAGAGCGGGGCGGCATGGACTTCCAGGCAGCCGCCCAGATCTTGCGCGACATGCCTCATACCTGGGATACCCGTTCCCTCGCGATACGATACGGGGGCCGGGGACCCGTCGTTAGAAATCGTCATGCGCGCGATGGCGTCAGCATCCGTCCCCTCCTGCCACAGGCGCACATGGATCTGATGCGCCTGCGCATGCTTAGTGGCGTTGGTCGAGGCCTCGCGGACAATCTGCAAAAACGCTGCGGCGACGCGTGCGTCCTCGGGAAGCGATCCCTCGATATCGATCTGCACACTCACCAAGCCAAAGGCGTGGACGATATCACCCAGCTGCTCCACAGGCTCACTGGCACCGCCACTGCGCAGATCGGCGGCGATCGAGCGCAGCAACGGGTCGATCTGCTCGAGCGACTCGTCGTCCAGGCGCCCCTCCTCCAAATAGCGATGGAGGATGGACAGGCGCTGCCCGATCACGTCGTGCACGCGGGCACGCATGCGCAGGTAGGCCGCATTGTCGGCAACCTTTTTGACTTCTTCAATCTGGGCCTGGAGTTCTTTGCCCGCAAGCTCAAGCAGGTGGTTGGCTTGCGCCAAGCGGTCGTAGGCGTGTGCGTATTCCGTCACGTCCAAGCCGACGACGCACTCGAACGGACGGCCCGAGACCGTAACGGAGTCGCGCACGAACAGACGAATCTCAGAAGGAGAGATCTCGACCACGGCACGGTCGTGGCCAAAGCGGTCAAGGTCAATATGGGCGCGATTTGCGCTGCTTTCGGGCGTCTGCATGCTGAGCTTGCGAAGGTCACTCCACGTGCCGCTCATGTCGCGCAGGTCGGTGGGCATGCGAAGCTCCACCAGGTTTTTGCGCATGCAGCGGTTCATGAGCAGCGGGCGACCCTTTGGGTCCAGATACAAGATGCCCACAGGGATCACGTTGATGGTTTCGATGGTCGAGAACGCGGTAATGTCTTCCTGACGGTTGCGGACATCCATCAAAAGCGCCGCGATGGAGCGAAATAGGAAAAACGCACCCTCTGCAATAAGGACCACGGTCCACGCCGAGCCCATGAGGCACACCACCGGCGGCGTCGCGGCTGCAACGAGCAGCAGCTCGGCCAGCATGACGGGGCGACGATAGTGCGCCATAAGCACCGCGCCGTAGGCAAAGATTGCGGCATTGAGCCACAGCGCTCCGCCCATTGCCCTGGCGCAAACGTCAAGCGGCGCCACCAGATATGAGCCAGACGACGCGAACAAGATGAGCGCCGAAATAACTAGGTGAAGCACAAGGCTCGCCTCGTAGGCACAAATCACCTTACGGTTATAGGACGAGCGGCGCGATGAAATGAGCGGGACGTGGATCGTCTGCAGACACGCAGCCAGGGCAAAGACAACATCGAGCGCAACGATTTGGGGAAGGATGAGCGAAATCTGCATCGTCACTCACCCGCCCTCGGCATCAAGACGATCATGCGCAGCTGGCCGGGCTCGCCCTCAAGGCGGTATGCCACGTTGCGCCCTTGCAGAGCGCTTTCGAGCTCTTGCGCAGCGGGCGTCTGCGAAAGATCTTCATCATCGTTGGAAAAAAGCGTGGCGCGCAGCTCGACACTGCATCGGTCATGGTCGCCCAAGTGATACATAAGCGCCGGATGGTCGGTGGTGTAGGCAAAAAACGCAAAGTCATACACGCAGTCGTACAGGGCGCTTACCGTACTGGCGTGCATCGGGCGCCGTATGGCGATAATCGAAGCGCAATCGATATCGATGGTGCGCAGGTCGCTTGCGAGCTCGTTGGCAATGAGCTGAATGCGGTCGCGATCAAAACCGCTCTCCCCGTGCTGTGCCAACGTGAGCGACCCTTTGCGCTTGCAATAGGCGACGAGCATCTTGGCGCGCTGCAGCATGCGGTAACGCTCGTGCGAAGACGCTTCATCGGTCAACGGCGGCAGCGAGCTCAGCAGGTCGTACATCCCTTCGAGCGCGCGGGCAAGCGCCTGGTCCACGTCTTGGACCAGCAAGGTCTCGGCCTCTTGATCTGCCAGGTGCGTCTTAAGGTCGTAGTCGGCAGCGAGCAGCTCGTTTTGACGCTGCAGCTCCATGCGACGGTGTGCCAGTTCGCGGTTAAGCTCGTTGAGATCCGACACGTCTTGGGCAAGCAGGGCCGATCCGCCCAGCAGCGGAAAGGCTCGGTACATTACATCGGGATCGGACGCCACGGCAAAGGCATGGGCGCGGCCGTGCGCCTGGGTCCGCAACTCCTCGCGCACGCCTACCGGCATTGGCTTTGACACTGGCGTGGCATAGACTTCCTGCAGGTCGCGCGTTAGAACTTTGAGGTCAAGCGGCAAGGTGTCGAAAATGCCGGCGATGTCGTGATATGACGGAATGACACCGCAATCGAGACAGATTTCCATCGCCGCCACGCACAAAACGCAATAGATGAGCGAGAAGTTGAGCCTCCATGCCCAGGGCACACGCAACGCATATGAGATGGCAAAGAACGCGCCGCCCAGCAGCACGAGCGCCGCCGTGCCCGAGAAACGTTGGATGCGAAAGGACGAGGACCGACCAACCAGGATAAAAAAGGCCACGAAGTCAAAGGCCGTCCACACGAGGACGGCGAAATAACCCCAGCCGTACGTGTAGTCGTTGCTCCAGGTGTCGCTCGTACGGTCAAAGCGGAAGACCTGCTGGTGAAAATCGTTGGTGAGCACAAATCCGATAAGCAGGATGGCCACAATCCACAGCGCAGCGCAGTAGCGGCGACCCAGGCGGTGTTGCTCCAGGCCCGCAAGGCGCAGACCACACAACTGGTAGAGCAGCGGAA
This sequence comes from uncultured Collinsella sp., assembly GCA_900554465.1. Taxonomy (GTDB): domain Bacteria; phylum Actinomycetota; class Coriobacteriia; order Coriobacteriales; family Coriobacteriaceae; genus Collinsella. The sequence continues at coordinate 648 of USHF01000108.1, read as the reverse complement.
TGAGCGTCATGGGCACGTAGTACAGGTACCACAGCACGGTGGCATAGAACGGCGTGAACGACTTGTACTTGAGAATGACCTCGATCATCCACAGGGCGCAGATGGTGGCGATGGCAACAAGACGGCGGCGCAACACATAGTCCAAACAGCGCAGATAGACCGATACGCCCCAGATCGAAAATACAATTGCGGCGACAAGCAACGGCAGAGAGCTCGAATGGACGAGCGCATCCACGACCTCTTCGGACACCTCGCTATAGGCGGGCACGGTGTTAGAAAGTTTGGGGTCGAAGGCGAACAGCGCCGGCAAGACTGCCAAAAGCATGAGGAACAGCGCGGTGATGGCGCCGGCGATAGCAAAGACGCGGTGACGGTACACCTGATGTGTTATGCCAACAAGGAATCGCGGCATGGCGAAGAGCCTGCCGCCCCTGGGATCCGCCACGGGTGCGGATCGGGCGGCCGCGTGGCCGATATGTCGCTCGCGGGTACCCATAGTGCTTTTAGTGTACCGACAGGTGGGCCCAAAAAGCGGGCCACATGTCCCAAAATCCGCAGACGGCAAGGCGCCCGGCAGCCTCCCCCGTCCGGCACTTCCCGATATCCGCCCGCCCCAAACCACCGCAAAGGGGACAGGCACCTTTGTGG
>USHF01000107.1 GCA_900554465.1 uncultured Collinsella sp. | reverse complement strand
CGAGATCTGCGCATGTCTCGTGGGCTCGGAGATGTGTATAAGAGACAGGGTATACGGCGCAGCGGTTCGTCATAGCTGTAGTACGGCTCGTAGGGGGTCTTCTCGGCGGGGTCGGTGGCCTCGACGACGATATCGGCAGTGTTTTGCGTAAAGGAGCGCAGGTCGGCGACGTTCTCCGGGTCCTCGGCTACCGTCTCGGCCACGATGTCGGCGGCGCCGGCGAGCGCCTTCTCGGGCGTGTTGAAGCCGGCCTCCTCGTTGACGTATGCCGCGGCGGCGTCGAGTGCGCTGCCCTTGGCGGATGCCTGCATGATGATCATGTTGGCGAGCGGCTCCAAGCCTGCCTCGCGGGCCTTCTGCGCGCGGGTCATGCGCTTTTTGCGGTAGGGCTTGTAGAGGTCCTCGACACGCTGGAGCTGCGTGGCCTCGCAAATCTGCTGCTCGAGTTCGGGCGTGAGTTTGCCCTGGGCGTCGATAAGCAGAATGACGTCCTCTTTACGCTGCTCAAGATTGCGCAGGTAGGACAGGCGCTCGTCGAGGGCGCGCAGGGCGACGTCGTCCATGCCGCCCGTGGCTTCCTTGCGGTAGCGCGAGATAAAGGGAATGGTGTTGCCCTCGTCGATGAGCTTGACGGCCGCCTCGACGTTGGCGGCCTTAAGGTTGAGCTCGCGGGCGAGCTGGGCGATAAGATCCATGGGAATTCCTGTCTGTGAGTACGTTACAGGTGCATGAGCCACCCAGTCTACCACCCGCCCGCGCGCCGCGGCTGCAAAGAAAAGCCCCGCGGGCAGGAGGCTGCTCGCGGGGCAAAGAAGAGGGGCTTGTTGGTGGCGGACCGAGGGACTCGGCATGGGGTTTCTGCCGCGGCCGCTCTTAAGGCATTACAGCTCGACGAGCTGACCGGTCTCGGCGGCCTCCTTGATGGCGTTAAGCAGCGTGAGCGTCTTGACGTTATCGGCGGGGGTCACGACGGGCTCGACCTCGCGACGGACAACCTTCACAAAGTGCTTGAGCTGCATCTTGTGCGGCAGTGCCGGGTCCACGGCCGGAATCTCCATCTGCAGCGGCTTGTGCCAGTTGGAGGCGCCGTCGTAAGAGAACTGGTGCAGGCGGGGCAGCGACAGGGCGCCCTTTGTGCCGCCGATGAAGTAGGCGTCGGCGTCGAAGGGGCGGTACTGCGGATCCTCGCGGGCGGTCGCCTCCCAGTTCCAGGGGCTGGCGGTGGCGTCGGAGATGGTCATGCTCGCGAGCGCTCCGTCGGCAAAGCGAACGTTGACCACGGCGGAGTCCTCGGTCTCAAAGCCGCGGGCGGCGCTGGACTGCATGCCCTGGACGGCGACGGGCTCGCCCAGCAGGTAGCGGAGCAGGTCGACGTCGTGAACCAGGTTGACCAGGATCGGGCCGGCACCCTTTTTGCGGCGCCACTCGACATCGAAGTACTCGTCGTTCTTGTAGATCATGTAGTGGAAGCTCGACACGGTGAGCTTGCCCAGCTCGCCAGACTCGATGATCTCCTTGGCCTTGTTCACAAACGGGTTGTGGCGGCGGTGCTGACCCACGAGCACGGGCACGCCGGCGGTCTCGGCCTCGGCGGCGAAGGCCTGGGCATCCTCAAGATCGTTGGAGATCGGCTTTTCGACCAGCGGCACGATGTTGCGCTTGATGGCCTCGCGGGCAACGCCCAGGTGCAGGTCGTTGGGGGTGGCGATGATGACGGCCTCGGGCTTGACCTCGTCCATCATCTGGGCGGGATCGGTGTAAAACGGCACGCCGGCGGCCTCGGCCGTGGCGCGGGCGCCCTCAAAGGCGTCGGCGATGGCGACGAGCTCGGCCTCGGGCTCCTCGGTGACAAAGCGGATGTGGTTGCGGCCCATGGCGCCGGCGCCGATAACGGCAATGCGGACGGGGTTGAGCTCAGACATTTCGACTCCTTAATACTGGTGGCGGTGGAATGCGACAAAGGGACTGTCCCTTTGTCGCATCGGTAAAACTAGGCGGACTTCTTCTTGCTGTCGGAGACCATCATGTAGACGGTGAGCACGACGGCGATGGCGGCGATCACGATGGCGCCGTAGAAGGACTGCTGGTAGGCGGCGCTGCCGGCCTCGGCGTGATTCAGCACGGCGGTGATGGGCTGGCTGATCCAGGTAGAAGCGGCGTAGCCCAAAAACATGATGCCGTAGTTGACGCCGATGTTGCTGGTGCCAAAGGCACCACCGGTGAGCGGCGGGTAGATGACGAGCAGGGCGCCAAAGCTAAAGCCGAGCAGGGCGAGTGCCACAAAGAACATGCTCTGCGTAAAGCTCATCGACATGATGACGAGCGCGACGATGGTGACGACAAGGCTGATGAGCAGCGACTTGTAGGCGCCGAGCTTGTCAATGATCTGGCCAAAGGACAGACGACCGACCAGGTTGGCGCAGGTGTTGACGGAGACCACCACACCGCCGAGGGCGACGGCCGCGGCGCTCGTGGGGTCGGCGAAGAGCTGGACGGCGGCGATGGAGGCAACCTTGCCCACGAGCAGGGTGCCGGCGGTGGCGGCAAAGGCGAAGGTGATGATGAGGACCCAGAAGCGCGGGGTCTTGACCATCTCGCTCGGGGTGAGGTCGCCGAAGGTGCCGGCATGCGCGCCGCCCTTGGGGGCCTCGAAGCCCTCGGGCAGCCAGCCGGCCTCGGGGGCCTTCAGGAACAGGGCAGAGGCGGCGATCGTCACAAAGAAGATGACGCCGAGTGCCTTGAGGGCGCCAAAGATGCCCAGGCTCGGGATGAGCAGCGAGGCGAGCACCGGGGACAACACGGCGGGGCCGGCGGTCGAAGCGGCCAGGGTGATGCCGGAGGCGAGGCCCTTTTTGTCGATGAACCACTTTTGGCCGGTGGTGAGCGCGGGGTTGTAGCCTAGGCCGTTGCCGATGGCGGCGACGAGCGAGAACCACAGGTAGAACTGCCACGGCTCGGTGACGGTGCCGGACATGAACCAGCCCACGCCGTAGCACACGGCGGCAGCGATCACGACGTTGCGCGGGCCGATCTTATCGGAGATGCGGCCGGCGAAGATGCCCGTCACGGCCATGATGGTCTGGAAGACCGGGAAAGCCCAGGTAAGTGCGCTGGACCACTCGGGGTAGACGGCGAGCAGGTTCTTGCTCACAACGGAATACAGCGCGATGGAGCTGATAAAGAACATGGTGACGCACGCGGCGGAAAGCACGACGGCGCGACCCTTGTTGGAGTTGGTGGAAGCCATTGGACTCTTTCTAATCGATACGGGGGAGGGGAGGGGCAAACGCCGCTGAGGTGCTTGCCCCGCGCCCCTTTCTACCGGGCTGGTTTACTGGTCAGTCGGCTTTGCGACGCCGGACTCATCGGACCAGAGCTCGACGCCCTTGTTCTTGAGGTAGTTGTCGGCAAAGGCGCGGCGGCCGCCGGGCTTGGCGGTGAGGTCGCCCATCATGTTGGAGAAGCCGCCGTCGACCTTGATGGCGTCGCCGGTGGTAAAGTCCGAGCGCTTGGACGCCAGGAACATGACGGCGTTGGCGATATCGCTGACCTCGCCGATGCGGCGCGTGGCGATGAGGCGGCTGCGGCTCTTCTCGACCTCGGGATCGGCGTAAAAGCTTGCCGACATGGGTGTCTTGACAAAGCAGGGCTCGACGCAGTTGGAGCGGACGCCGTAGGGGCCCCACTCGGCGGCGAGCATCTTGGACATCATGTTGACGCCCGCCTTGGTGGAGCTGTACACGCCCGAGAACGTCTCGGGGGAGTGGCTGGCAACGGTCGAGATGTGCACTAGGCGGCCCTGGCCGGCCTTGATCATCTCGCGACCAAAGCGCTGCGAGGTGATGAAGTAGCCGGTGAGGTTGACGTTGAGCACCTGCTCCCAGTCGCTTAGCGGCAGGTCCTCCATGGCGGCGAAGCGCAGGATGCCGGCGGTGTTGACGAGAACGTCGACGCGGCCGAAGTTGGCGATGGTGGCGTCGACGGCAGCCTGAACCTCGGCCTCGTCGGTGGCGTTCATCTTGTAGCCCTCGGCGTGGATACCAAACTCGGCGGCGAGGTCGGCGGCTGCTGCCTTGACCTTCTCCTCGTCTAGGTCGAGCAAGACGACGTTGGCGCCGTTGCGGGCGAACTCGCGGCAAATCTCGACGCCCATACCGCCGAGCGCGCCGGTCACGGCGCAGACATCGCCCTCGAGCTTAAGCCAATTGCTCATAGGAACTTCCCTTCTTGTGCCTCCCGGTGGGTCGTTCCCATTAATCGACCCACGTGGTTTTCGCAGGTTATCGTATGCTTTGCATTTGCGCAGGTGAATTGCATATTTGTTAGAATGGCGTAAACCAATGGTTTATAGCTCGCAAGATGATGTGTCCTTAATTGAGTCTGTGACCTGCCAAAACCCCTTCGGCAGTGCATGGCCATACGTCTGGAAACGGGAGATTGACGTGTACGATCGACGACTTGAGGCCATATCAGCCGCCGCGGAGCTGGGGAGCTTCTCGCGTGCGGCGGCAAAATTGCGCGTGTCAACTCCGGCGCTCGTCAAACAGGTGTCGGGATTTGAGGCCGAGTTTGGTATCACGTTGTTCGAGCGCTCGCACTCGGGCGTCAAGGTGACGCCGGCGGGTGCTCTGCTGGTGGACGATGCGCGCTCGATCATGCGGCAGTCCGAGGACGCGCTACGCCGTGCCCGACGCGCGGCGGGCGATGGCGGTGCCGTGCGCCTGGGCGTGTCGATGATGTGCCCGGGGCGCCAGACGCTGTCGATGTGGTCGGGCATCCATGATCTGGAACCGTCGCTACGATTTGAGATCGTGCCGGTAAGCGACCTCTATGACGAGCGCGAATCCGTCATGCGCAGCCTCGGTCGAGAGGTGGATGTAGTGCAGTCGAGTTTTTCGACCCCGCGCTGGGGCGACGCCTGCCAGAAGCTCCGCATCGTCAACGTGCCGTTTTATATTGATCTGCCGCGCACGAGCCCGCTGGCGCGCAAGAATCGCATTACGGTCGCCGACTTGGAGGGTATGCGTCTGCGCGTACTGCGCCACGGCAACGACGCCATGGACAGCCTGCGCATCGACCTTTTGGCCGACGGCGGCGTGGACGTGATCGATGTGGATAGCTTTGACTTTGCGCTCTTTAACGAAGCGGAGGAAAAGGGCGATGCGGTGCTCACCTGCGGAGCGTGGTCGGGCGTGCACCCGGCCTTTGTGGGCGTGCCGTTCCTATGCGGCCGCGAGGTGCCGGTCTTTTTGCACTATCCGCTCGAGCCCACCCTCCAAGTCAAAAAATTCGTCAACGCCATGGCCCAGCTTCTCACCTAGCTCACCTGGGACGGGGCTCTTTTAGTTACTTCGAGGATGATTTTTCTGGGACGGGGATTAAATAATCATTGTGTACCGAATGATTATTTAATCC
>USHF01000106.1 GCA_900554465.1 uncultured Collinsella sp. | reverse complement strand
GGGTGGTTTAAAGCTGGGCGCTGCGCGGCCAGCAGACTAAAGTCTTGAACGGGACGTCCGTGCGTCCGCGTCGCGGACGCACGCCGGCTGTGGTCAGCATGCCCCGGTCCTCAAAGCCGTCGAAGGAGACCGGATCGAACCGAGTGTCCCAGCATCCCCCTTGGCTGATAGAGCGGGCAACGGGACGTCCGCGTATTTGCTTCGCAAATCCGCACCGGCTGCGGTCGCCTATCGGCGACCTTGCCTGCTCGCTATAAACGCTTCGCGTTTATTTAACGCTCGCACCCTGTCGGGTTCGAGTCCCGGCACTTTATTGAAAAAGGCACAGTAACGAAACGTTACCGTGCCTGAAATTCGAATGGAGCGGGCAACGGGACTCGAACCCGCGAGTGTCAGCTTGGGAAGCTGATGCCTTACCACTTGGCGATGCCCGCATATGTGGGGGATAGTATAACGCGGTTGTCTTGTTCGATACAAGGGTGGCGATGCTTGTTTTAGCTGTGGAGATTCGTTTGAAAATCGCGTCAATTGTGGAGACGAGGATCTTTGACTTCCTGTTCACCTTATCTTCTACCTGCGCTTTTGCTTGATTGTTGTATTTGAGCTCAATTTGTCAGGAATTGGGCAAGCTTTTGGTCAGGCTCCGGTACTTACCCGCATGAACCTCGGGGGTAGCCTCATCCTACGCGTCGCAGCCTCCCTGTGCGGCGCACGAGGGATAAGGAGCAGCCATGTCCAACGCACCCACGCACTCTGTCCACAGCGCAATCGCAACAGGTCCGCTGCTCCTGCTCCTCTTCCTGCTTTTCGGCTGCCTGGCACCGGGAGCCGCATTTGCCGTCGATGGCTACGACCAGCTCGGCTTCCGCACTATCAGCGATAATTGTGGGCCCTTCTTTATCGGCAAGTATGAAGCTCAAGACGCCTCGATTGCCTACTGCATGAACCAGGAGCGTCCCGGCCCCACCAAGCCGGGCGGCCCATGGCTCAACTTTGATCAAGGCTGGGTGTGGCTCGACGACGAGTTCGCAGCAATCGTTTGTCACGGATATCCTACCGCCGCGTCGTTTGGCGGTTACCATCTTTCACCCGATCGCGCCCGCGCCGCCACCCAGCTTGCCGTATGGATGCTCAACGGCACTACCCATGTCGACGGCACCTACTCCTACACGACCGCTCAGGGCAAAACCAAGAGCGGGCACTTTACCGCCGACAATGAAGTCGTGGCGGCTGCGCGGTGGCTCCACGACAGCGCAAAATCAGGAAGCATCAAAGCCGCTCCGCACCGCGCGCGGCGCTATCTAGGAACCGTATCGGGCGGCAGCAGACGTCAAGACATGCTCTATGTACTGCCAGCGGTCTCTGTTTCCTTCCAAAAGCAGTCTGCGAACACTGTTATTACCAGCGGAAACAATACCTATCAGTTTACCGGGGCAACATTCGATATTTTTGAGAGCGCCAGCGACGCATGTGTCGGCACCATCCAGATGGACGGCAACGGTCGAGCACAGGCAACACTCCTACCCAACACGGCATACTACCTAGTTGAAACGAAGGCGCCGGCCGGCTATGTCCCCCGCCCCGATCGCGTTGCCTTTACCACGGGGAATGACGGCGGGCAGGTCGCCATCGATGAACAACCCGGCGCCATCACCCTGCATGTCGTAAAACTCGATGCCGCGACGAATGCCGGCCCCCAGGTGGGATCTTCACTCGCAGGAGCAGAGTTCACGTGTGTGTCGCAATCAACCCCTGGATGGTCGCAAATTCTCACGACTGACGAAAGCGGTCGGGCCACCCTCACCGATGTCCCCCTGGGAACTTTTACCATCTATGAGTCAAAAGCCCCCGAGGGCTACCTGCCATCCAACGACAGCTGGACCTATACCGTTGGAGCCGACCAGCTCGGCGATTCAGGCGTGGTCGAGATCGAATCTCGCGTTTCCGATATCCCCATTGCGTTTAACCTTGAGATTTCCAAATTCAAGGATTACGGCAATAGCGACCAATCCAGCTTGGAGCAGCCGGCGGGAGGTGTTGTCTTTGAGGTTGTGAGCAACAGCTCTCAGCAGGTTGTTGGCACACTGACCACAAACATCTATGGCTTTGCCTCCACCAAAGATCAGCCCGAAGCATGGTTTGGCGCAGGCAAGCGACCCGCCGGTGTCCACGGAGCCATCCCATACGACCGCGCCGGCTACACCGTTCGTGAGGTTCCGGAAACCGTCCCAGAGGGTTTTAAACGTGCAGGGGAATGGACCGTCGAGGCCAATCAGATTTCCAACGGCGCCGAGCTTCAATATATCGTGGACAACCACGCTCTGTCGACGCATCTCCAGATTGTAAAACGCGATGCCCAAACAGGCGCTTCTGTTCCCCTAGCCGGATTCACCTTCCAACTCCTCGACAGCAATCACGAACCTGTCTCACAAACTTGCTGGTATCCAGCGCATAACGTAATGGACACCTTTACGACTGACGCGACCGGGACCGTCACACTGCCCGAATCGCTCGTGCCGGGCACCTATTATGTACGCGAAACCTCGGCCAAAGAGCCCTATCTTGTCGGCGAAGAGATCGAGGTAAACATACCCGCCGACATGAACCTAACGCCCGTTGCAATCGCCTCGTATTATGACCACGCCGCGACCGGAAACATCAGGATCGTTAAAACCGATGCCATAGACGGCAGCAGCCTCGCGGGCGCCGTCTTTGAGATCCGTGCCTCGGGTGATATCGTGCGCCCCGACGGTAGCATTGCCGCGCTCGACGGTGAGACTGTCGCGACCGTCACGACGGATGAAACTGGAGAAGCACGCGCGGGCAACCTCCCACTGGGATCTGGCACCGCACGCTACGAGGTTGTCGAGACTCAAGCGCCGGCAGGCTTCTTGCTCGATCAGACAACCCATATTGTCGACCTTACTTATGCCGACCAGAAAACACCCGTTGTAGAAGCACGGCTTAACGTATCCGACGATTACACCAAGGTTGATATCTCCAAGGTCGATGCAAGCGGTGAGCAGGAAGTGGAAGGCGCACAGCTCGCCTTATATGGTCCCGATAAAACCGAAATAGACTCCTGGACCTCATCCGACAAGCCACACCGCGTCGAACATCTTGCACCCGGCACCTACTCGTTGCGCGAAATGATGTCTCCGCGGACCTATGACCTTGCCGAGGAGATAACGTTTGAAATAAAGGATACGGGAGAAGTCCAATCCGTCGCGATGAAGGATGCGCCCATCGAGATCAAGGGGCAGGTCGACAAGCGTCAGGAACTTGTCCAACCTATCGAAAAGGGCCTGTTGGCTAACGGCGATGGTAAAAACCGTGCCGCGATGCAAACCAATACGGATGGGCTTTTCTCCTATACCATCGACGCTCGAAACGATTCAACTACCTGGGTTGATGAGTTCACAATTACCGATAATCTTGAGTGTGCCGAGGACGATACGGCGAGATTCGTCTCAATCGAAACCCCCGTCGCCATCGGCGACCTCAATGGTCTGTGCAACGTGTGGTATCGCACGACGCCGTTGGACTCGACAGACGTCGATGAGCCGGCAAACGCGACACTTGACGATGGGCACGAAAATCCTTGGCTTGAGTCCGACGAAGTAAGGAAGAGTCTGGGTGAGGATTGCCGCCTCGTCGATTACGACGGCTGGCACCTCTGGAAGGCGGATGTCTCGACCACGGAATCCACCACACTCGAGGCGAAAGAACTCGACCTTGCGTCCAATACCGTCGTAACGGGCATTCGAATTGAATACGGTGCGGTAGCCGCCGACTTTACGACTCGAAGCGATGTGGATTCTTGGACCCGCGATGATCTCAAAGATGAGCACGACGACCTTGACGATGCCAAAGCAATCCTTGGCACAGACGCTCGGGGCGCAGTCGTACACATGCAGGCAACGTCGGCTTATACGCCCCAAACCGCACTCACCAACAGCGCGCGCGTCGATCTTTGCCGCAACGGTGGCGGCGATAAACTTGAGTCACATGACGAGGACAGCGTCATTCAACGCTGTACCCTACCGCAGGACCTACCGGCAACAGGATCAGCTCCCATCGCCGCTTGCATCACCGCGCTCCTGACCTCGGGTGTCGCAGCCCTATGGTTCGCTCGCCTTAGGTCGATCCCAAAGAAGCGCTAGCGCGATGAAAAAGCGGGCGAGACAGTCCCCTGGCTCGCCCGCTTTCAATCATGTAAATCGCCGTATCTACTCTGCAGACGAAGATCCACCATCAACGATTGCTTGCTCGGACTCAGGAATCCCATCGGCACCCGTACTCTGTTCTTGCTCCACCTCTTCGCTGATTGCGGAGGCGGGGGTCGAGCCCTTTGCACCCACGATGTAGGCAGCCCCAAATCCTAACGCAATGGCAATCAAGGTCAAAATCACGTAGACAGGCCAATGGCGTTTAATATACGAAAACACGTTGACTCCTTAGAGCTCCGTCTACGAACGGCGGATAACCTCGGTCACGACCTCGGATACCGTGGCAATGTTCGTCGGGTTGACATTGTGGGGCAGGTCGTCCTCGGTACGAGCGCAAGCCAGACGCGTGCCGTCCACGCCGGCGATGGTGAGGGCTCGGCGGCTCGCCTCAAGCGCGGCATAGGCATCGGTCTTGGCATAGGGCATCTCGAGCGCGCCACAATCGACATGGAACGACTTGCACACCTTGCTGACCAGGTTCATGATGCGGCGATCGCCCTTGAGCAGCTGCTGTTCGCCCTCGACCGTCACCACCGAAAGCCTGCCGGCGCCGACGGATTCAAGATTGATGAAGAATACGCCGCGGAGCTTATCGCGATGCGAAGCCAAGAAGGCCTTCATGCCGGCGCCATCACAATCCGAGGCGCCGGTTGCCACAAACCAGATATCGTGACCGAGCAGCTCATCATCGCCCATAGAGGCGACAGCCGAGAGCATATCTTCGGAAGAAGCGCCATCGGAAGACGTAGCGCCACCCTTCCAGCCATCGTTATCGTCCTCGAAGTTATCCCACGAACCGATACCGCGACCGGACTTCTTGGCATCGTAATCGTCTTCGACGCCCAGCCAGTCACTCATGCTGTCCTGCTCGTTTTTCTTTTTACGACCGAACAGGCCACCCAGGCCGCGCTTACGAGACTTGGGTGCCGCCGGGGCGGGAGCTGAAATGGTCTCGATCGGCTGCGCGCCCGGCGCAACGGGCATAGGAGGCGCAACGGGTGCCGATGTGGGTTCGGGACCCTGAGCAGTAGCAAAGGGGTCGTTGACCTGGGCAGAGGGATCGGGAAGGTCGAACAGCGACGTGCGAGACGCAACGTTTGCCTGCTTCATCGACGGCAGCGATGGATCGGGGACCGAAGCCAGCGGAGACGAGGCTGTCTCTTATACACATCTCCGAGCCCACGAGACATGCGCAGATCTCGTA
>USHF01000105.1 GCA_900554465.1 uncultured Collinsella sp. | reverse complement strand
CAGCTCGACATCGAGCAGATTGCTCTTAACGGTCGCACGAACCGAGAGCTTGGGCGCGGGGCGGACCGAGATCTGGCGCAGACGGTCGCTGAGCATGATCTCACCCAGTTCGGACAGGGCAGACAGGCCCTCGGTCAGCAGGCAGAACAAGCGGGCGTCATCGCGCTCCTCAAACGCCAGACCGCGCTCGTAGAAATCGAAGTACAGGGCCGCCGTATCCATAACGCGAAACTCCGCCACCTCGTCGCGGGGCGGCACACCGGGGCGCTGCTCTTCGAAGGGGCTGCCCGGAGCGCCCAGGCTAAAGAGATCCGCCGACCAATCGCCGTAGGTAACCGTAATTTTGCAGGTCACGAGCCCATCGTCGACACCGATCGCCATAGCAAAGCTCGGCTCGGGTGCCACGGTATCGAGCGCGGCGGGCGCGGTGAGGTCGGTGTAGTCGCGCAAAATGGGCAGCGCCATACGGCAGAACTCACCCACCTGCTCGGCGGCAATATGGGCGGGCGTGCGGCACGGCAGCAAGCGCGACAAAAAAGGTGCGGCATGCTGAGCAAATGCAGCGTCGGTACGGCGCGCGCGGCGCGTGTCAACCAAGTAGGCGGCATCGCCCGACGCAAAGCAATACATATCGGCGGGCAGGCGCAGGTCATAGCTACCACCAGCCGCCGGCGCGATTTTGGCGGCAAGCAGCGGTGGGCGCTTAGCGGATGCCTCGTCCTCCCCTTGCGGAGACAGCTCAACCGCCACGTCGTAGGTGCGATGCGTCGTCATCCCCCGCGACCAGGCGGGCTCAAAGGAGATGGTCTGGCCGCGCAGCAGGTCCAGCACATATACGATGCTATGCTCGGACAGCGGCAACTGACGCTCGGCAACAAAACCACTGCGGGCAAAGTCGTACGACGCCGAACGCGAGCTTGTGATGTCATCGAGATAGGCAACTGTCGTCGCAACAAGGTTGAGCAGCTTTGCCGATGTTTCGTCAAAGGCCTCAGGTGAATGGACAAACGTGAGCTTCTTGCCATAGGAGAACGTGCCGCCGCGCACGTAGGCATCGGCCATGCCGTCGATGTCCTTGACCACGTAGGAGACCGATCCACAGCGAATGCGGAACTCGAGCGCCCAGCTAAAGCGGTCAGCGAACAGCGGATTGTAGTACGGCACCAACGAGGGCTCCAACGCCGCTTTGGGGGCGTCGGGATCAACGGCACCGGCAAGCTTGCGGCGCATGCTCGCCAGCTCATCCATGCGCGCGTCCGAAAGATCGGAAAGCGCCGCCACAAGGCTCGGGCTCGTGGGGACGGGCGCCGGGAAGGGAAAGTTGGGGTTGACGGCCGGCGCGGCGGACGCGGCACGCGCGGGCTGTTTCGGCTGCGCCGTAAACGTGCGAACCGGCGTGCGCAGCCCCTCAACAGGCTCAATGCCGCTGGTGTCCAGGTACGCCAGCGCTGTGGCGATGGCGTGCTTGCACATACCGGGATAGCGGTATGCGGCGGGGCAGTCGCAGTCGTAGTCGATAACCTCGTGCTCGTCCATATCGAGCGCCACGTGCGTCTTGTACAGGTCGCCGCGCGAGCCGCGCACCGAGCCCTCAACCGTCACGTTTTTGGAGAAGCGCGAGCCGCTGTCCTCAATCGACAGCACGGCGCCGTTGAGCATGAGCGAGCGGCCCTTCATAAAGGTGCCGCTCAACGCCGCCTCTTTGCGAAGCGCCTGCACAAACGTCCCCTGCGCCATCACTTCCTCCAATCTCACCCGGGGTAGCTTAGATAACCGTCACGCGACCTTGGTTGCCGACGATGGCCTTTGCCTCGGCCAGCAGCGGAATCGAGCGCGCGTTGACCTTGGCCGGCACCTCGGCACGCAGCACGCGCCCATCCACCTGCTCGATAAAGATCTCCACGCGGTCACCGCCCGGGTTGGTGGTAAGCACCGTGGCCAGGCGCGCCATATTGCCCTGGCTAAAGCGGCTGTTGGGCACCATGACCTCAAACACCTTGGGCTTGTTGTTCTCTTCGTTGAGCTCCAGCGGCACGATCTCCTGCGCGATGATCTGGTCGCCGCGGTCCGAGCGCTCGAGTTTGCCCTTAATGCGCACAAACGCATCGGACAACTGTGCACCGGTCTCGGGATCGACCTCGCCGTACAGGTACCCCTCGGCCTCCTTGTAGGTCTTGGGGAACACCACGACCGTGGCCTCGCCTTCCATGTCCTCGAGCTGCACGATGCCCATGGGGTCGCCGTTTTTGGTCACGCGCTTGGACACGCTCGAGACCATGCCGGCCCACCACAGCGCCTTGCCCTCGGGAATCTCCTGGTTGATGGTACCGCCCGTGGGGTTTTGCACCTCGTAGCCGGTATCGATCTGCGAGAACGAGAAGTCGCGCGCCTTGGCTAGTGCATACTCAAACGGGCGCAGCGGGTGGTCCGAGACATAGATGCCCAGAACCTCCTTCTCCTGGCTCAGCTTAAGGTGGCGGTCCCACTCCTGACCGTCCGGATCGGGCACGCTGACCTCAAAGCCCGAGCCCTCAACATCGCCAAACATGTCGAAAAACGACGTCTGCCCGCTCGCGCGATCCTTCTGGCGCTTTATCGCGGCGTCGATGATGTTCTCGGGGTTGTTCTTGTCCACAAAGTGCATCATCTGGCGACGCGGATAGCCCGTGGAGTCGAAGGCGCCTGCCTTGATGAGCGATTCGATCACACGGCGGTTGGCCTGGCTGGAGTCCACGCGCTCGACAAAGTCGTGCAGCGTTTTAAACGGGCCGCCCGCCTCGCGCTCGGCGATGATCGCCTGCGCCACGCCGGTGCCCACGCCGCGGATGCCGGCCAGACCAAAACGCACGCCTTCCTTGGTAGCCGTGAACTCGGTGCCGGACTCGTTGACGTCTGGCGACAGCACGGGAATGCCATCGTGACGGCACGCCGAGACGTAGTGAACGATCTTGTCGGTCTTGCCCGTATAGGACGTCAGAACGGCCGCCATGTACTCATGCGGATAGTGTGCCTTGAGCCACGCCGTCTGCATAACCAGGATGGCGTAGCCGGCGGAGTGCGACTTGTTGAAGGCGTAGGACGCGAACTCGAGAACATCGTCCCAAATCTTCTGAGCGACCTCGCGCGTGTAGTTGTTCTTGATAGCGCCGTTCATCCAGTGGTCGTAGGTGGTCTCGTCCGAGCCATCCTCCCAGTGCAGCACCGTCGATGTGAGCAGCTTGATCTTTTTCTTAGCCACGGGCTTACGGATACGCGAGTCCGATTCGCCCTTGGAGAAGCCGCACATCTCGACGGAGATGAGCATAACCTGCTCCTGGTAGACCATGGTGCCGTAGGTTTCGCCCAGGATGTCGTCCAGACGGTCGTCGTAGGAGACGGCCGGCTCCTTGCCGTTCATACGGTTGATGTAGGACGAAACCATGCCGGCGCCCAGCGGGCCCGGGCGGTACAGGGCGATCAATGCCACGACGTGCTTGTACTCGGTGGGCTTCATGTTCTTGATCGTGGCCGTCATGCCGGCGGACTCGACCTGGAAGACGCCGGCGGTATGGCCGGAGCCCATGAGCTTAAAGATCTCGGGGTCGTCAAAGGGGATCTCTTCCTCTTTGATGTCGATGCCGAAGTTCTTTTTGATGTTTGCCTTGGCCTTGGAGATAACCGTCAGCGTGCGCAGGCCCAAGAAGTCCATCTTGAGCAGGCCCATGTCGGCAACGGTATGACCTTCGTACTGGGTAATCTCGACGCCGCCCTTGGTGTCGAGCTTGGTGGGCACGTGCTCGTTGACGGGGTCGCGGCAGATCAGAACGGCGCACGCGTGCACACCCTCGCCACGGGTAAGGCCCTCAATCGAGAGCGCCGTGTCGATGATGCGGCGGGCGTCGTCGTCCTTTTTATAGGCCTCGGCAAAATCGGGGTTAAACAGATCCTCTTTGCCGGGTTGCTTTTCGAGCACCTGCTTGAGCTTGACCTTGGGGTCGCTCGAGACCATCTTGGACAGACGCTGGCCCATGTAGACCGGGTAGTCCAGGACGCGCGCAGCGTCGTTGATGGCCTGCTTGGCCTTAATGGTCGAGTAGGTGATGACGTGGGTGACCTTCTCGGGGCCGTAGAGCTGGCGAACGTGCTCCACGACCTCGAGGCGCCGCTCATCGTCGAAGTCCATATCGATATCGGGCATCTCGGTACGCTGCGGGGACAGGAACCTCTCGAACATCAGGCCGTTCTCGAGCGGATCGAACGCGGTGATGTTCATGGCGTAGGCGACGATAGCGCCGGCAGCCGAACCACGGCCGGGGCCGACGCCGATGCCGTTGTCCTTGGCCCATTGCACGTACTCGGCGACGATCAAAAAGTAGGCGGCAAAGCCCTTGTCGCAAATGACCTTGTATTCGTACTCAAAGCGCTCTTTGATGTTGACGCCACCGATCTCGCGCGTGGCCCAGTCGTCGCCGTAGTGCTGGCGCAGGCCCTTCTCGCACTCGCGGCGGAACTGACTCTCGTGCGTCTCGCCGGGGTCGAGCAACGGGAAGCGCGGCAGGATGATGGAGTCCCAGTCCAGCTCGACGTAGCACTTGTCGGCGATCTCGAGCGTGTTGTCGCAGGCCTCGGGGCAATACGGGAACATCGCCCGCATCTCCTCCTCGGTCTTCATGTAAAACTCCGAGCCAGTCATGCGCATGCGGTTGGGGTCGTCGACCTTGGCGTTCATGCCGATGCACATGATGACATCCTGCACGGGAGCGTCCTCGCGGCGCAGGTAGTGGAAGTCGTTGGTGGCGATGACCTTGACGCCCACCTGCTTGGCGATGTCGATGAGCGTGCGGTCCATCTGCTCATCGGTCAGGCCGTTGTCGGTGGTGATGCCGTGTTCCTGGATCTCGATATAAAAGTCGCCAGGTTCGAAGGTATCACGGAAGGTCTCGGCCCACTTGATGGCGCCCTCCATGTCACCGCGGTCGATGTATTTGGGAATGATGCCCGCGATGCAGGCGCTGGTGCAGATCATGCCCTTGGCGTGGCGGCGCAGGTTGTCGAGCGTCACGCGGGGCTTGTAGTAAAAGCCCTGCACGGCTGCCTCGGAGACCGTCTGCATCAGGTTGACGTAGCCCTCCTGGTCCTTGGCCAGAAGGATCATGTGGTAGAGCTCGGGCTTACGGTCGCGAGCAAGGGTCTCGTCCGGCGTAAAGTAGACCTCGCAGCCAAAGATGGGCTTGATGACCAGAGGCGGCTTGAGCTCGTCGATGTTGCCCTTCTCGTCCCACATGGCCATGTCCTTCACATACTGGGCATGCTCGCGCGGGTTTTCCTCGGGATCGGGCTCCACCAGCTCGTCGCGGCGATCCTTTTCCAAAAAGGCCTTGTCGTGACTCCAGGTTTTGTACTCAGGCGTGTTGTGGTTGACGGCGTCGCAGGCCAGCGCCAGGTCGGGCACGCCATACACTGTCTCTTATACACATCTCCGAGCC
>USHF01000104.1 GCA_900554465.1 uncultured Collinsella sp. | reverse complement strand
TGTCTCGTGGGCTCGGAGATGTGTATAAGAGACAGGCCTACGACTGCGGCTACCGAACCTTCGACATCCCCCACCCCACCGGCGAATGGGAACCCACACCCCTCGACTAGCCATCCCTTCATAAGTTGCGGTGGAATAGGGATTGTTTTGCCTGATGAAGCGCTTAAACAGCCCCTATTTCACCGCAACTTCCATGACCCCGTTACACCAACAAAGACTGTCCCAAACGACTAGTGGCGGCGGGCGTTGAGTTCGCCGGCCAGCTCGTCGAGGGTGATGCCGTAGCGCTCGAGCGTCACGAGCAAGTGGTAGACCAGGTCGCCGGCCTCATAGCGAATGTGGTCATGGTCGTTATCCTTGCAGGCCATGATCACCTCGCTCGCCTCCTCGGCAAGCTTCTTGAGCAGCTCATCCTCGACGTCGGTCAACAGACGCGCGGTATAGCTCTCCTGCGGCGACGCGTCGCGACGGCCATGAATCACCTCGGCCAGCCCCGTCAGCGTCTCACCGATATTTCCATCCTGAACATTTGCGGTGCGCACACCCATGGTTCAATCCTTTCTGGTTGGCCAAGCGCCTGGTCGAGCGCCCGCCCTACGCGAGTTTTTTAAAGAAGCAGGTACGGTTGCCGGTATGGCAGGCCGAACCCGGCGAGTCGACCTTGACCAGCAGCGTATCGCTATCGCAGTCGGCCCAGAGCTCCTTGACCTCTTGCATATTGCCGCTCGTCGCGCCCTTGTTCCAGAGCTCCTGACGGCTGCGGCTCCAAAACCACGTGGTACCGGTCTTGAGCGTCAGCCCCACCGACTCCTCGTTCATCCAAGCAACCATAAGCACCTCGCCGGTGTCATACTGCTGAACCACACAAGGAATCAGCCCCTTGGCGTCGTATGTAAGCTTTGAAGGATCGGTTATCTCTTCCATTTCTCTCCCCAAATTCAAACTTCGCAGGTCGGCGAGGGTTGTCCAGGTGCCCGAGATTCCGAGCGACAAGCCCGACGACGCGTACTTAAGTACGCGAGGAGGGTTGGAGCCGGAAGGTCGGGTGCCTGGACAAGCCGCAGCGCTAGAAGTCCAACCTGACAGGGATGCCTTGAGAGGCCATATACTCTTTGACTTCGCGAATGCTGAACGTCCCGAAGTGAAAGACGCTTGCCGCCAATACGGCGTCGGCTTCGCCCTCGATCACACCCTCAGCAAAATGCTCGAGCGTGCCCACGCCGCCGCTCGCGATGACGGGAATCGGCACCGCGCGCGCCACGGCGCGGGTGAGCGCCAGGTCAAAGCCGGCCTTGGTGCCGTCGCGGTCCATACTGGTGAGCAAGATCTCGCCGGCGCCGCGACGGGCCGCCTCCTCGGCCCACGCCACCGCGTCGATACCCGTGGCGTTGCGGCCGCCTGCGGTAAAGACCTCCCACTTGTCGGCACCAGATGCGCCGGGCAAACCGACGCGCTTGGCATCGATCGCCACGACCACGGCCTGGCTGCCAAACGCCGCGGCAGCCTGGCTAATCAACGACGGATCGCGCACGGCGGCAGAGTTAAGCGACACCTTGTCGGCGCCGGCTGCAACCATGGTGCGCATGCCCGCCAGGTCGCGAAAGCCGCCGCCCACGGTATAGGGAATAGCGAGCTCCTCGGCCGCATGCGCCGCCATCTCGATGGTCGTCGCGCGGTTGTCGCTCGTGGCGGTAATGTCCAGGAAGACAACCTCGTCCGCACCCTCGCGGTCGTAGGCGCGGGCTAGCTCCACCGGGTCGCCCGCATCGCGCAGGCTCACAAAGTTGACGCCCTTGACCACGCGGCCGTCCTTGACGTCCAAGCAGGGAATCACGCGTTTGGTAAGCATGGGCTACTCCTCCCCTCGGGCGGCGGCTAGCGCCTGGGCCAGCGTAAAGTTGCCCTCGTAGAGCGCACGGCCGGTAATGGCGCCCTCAATAGCATCCTCACCCACCGCGGCCAGTGCGCGGATATCGTCGAGCGTCGAGATACCACCCGAAGCCACGACGGGAAAGCCCGCGACCTCGGCCACATGACGATACGCCGCCACATCGATGCCCGTCTGCATGCCATCGCGCGCGATGTCGGTATACACCAGATGCTTAAAGCCCAGCTCGGAAAGCTGCGCCACGGCATCGTCGAGTGCCACGCCCGCGCCGTCGCGCCAGCCGTTCACCTTGACCTGGCCGTCGCGTGCGGCGATATCTGCCACCAGCAGCTCGCCAAAGCCGCGAGCCGCCACCTCGGCAAATCCCGGCTCGGTCACGATCACCGTGCCCAGCGCGATGCGACGCGCGCCATAGCCGGCAAGCTCGTCGATGCGCGCGAGCGAGCGAACGCCGCCGCCCACATCCACGGACAGACCGTCGACGCCGCAGATAGCCTTTATCGCCGCCGAGTTGGCAGCGCACGCGTCCTCGTCCTCGCCAAAGGCAGCGGACAGGTCGACGACGTGCACCCAGCTCGTGCCCTGCTCGGCAAAGGAGCGGGCAACGGCCACGGGGTCGTCGGAATATACCTTGCAGCGGCTCCGGTCACCGCGCTCCAGGCGCACGACCTTACCGCCGATCAGATCGATTGCGGGAAACAGGATCATCGGCCGGCCTCCTCGGCGATGTTGACGAAGTTCTTAAGGATGCGCTGACCCAGCGCGGAGGATTTCTCGGGATGGAACTGGCAGCCCCACACGTTGCCATGGCGCACGATGCACGGGAAGCTCCGCGTATAGTGCGTGCGCGCCAGCACATCGGCGGCATCGGCATCGTCGGACACCGCGTAGCTGTGGGTGAAGTACATGTTGGCACCCTCGGCAAAACCAGTAAGCAGCGGATCGGCCGCACCGGTGGGCGTCATGTGCACCTGGTCCCAGCCCACGTGCGGCACCTTCAGGCGACTCGATTTCAAGCGCGTGCACGAACCGCACATAATACCCAGGCCATCGACCCAGGGGCCACCGGCCTGCTGGGGGGTGTTGCCATCGGCAACCGCGCCCTCGTCCGCAGGCACGCCTTCGTTGCCGCGCTCAAAAAATAGCTGAAGGCCCAGGCAGATGCCGAGCAGCGGAGTTCCGGCGGCGACGGCATCGAGCACCGCGTCCGCCTCGCCGCTCTGGCGCATAAAGGCGATCGCGTCATAGAACGCGCCCACGCCCGGGATGACCAGGCCGTCGGCATTACGGATCTGCTCCGGATCGTCCGATGTGCAGGCGCCGGCACCGGCGCGCGCAAGCCCGCGCGCAACGCTCGACAAGTTGCCCTTGTGGTAGTCAACCACCACGATCTTCGGTTCGCCCACGCGACCCTCCTTTTCCCATCATCCAAAACCACCACAAAGGGGACAGGCACCTTTGTGGTGGTTTGTGCAATCCGTCAGCTACAGCGAGCCCTTGGTGCTGGGGATGCCCTGCACGCGGGGATCGAGCTCGCAGGCGTGGCGCATCGTGCGGCCCACGGCCTTAAAGGCGGCCTCGATAATGTGATGCGAGTTGCCGCCCGCCAGCTCGCGCACGTGCAGCGTAAGTTTGGCATCGCGCGCAAAGGCATAGAAGAACTCAACAGCCAGCTCGGTATCGAAGCTGCCCACGCGCTCGGTCGGCACGGGCAGCTCGCAGTAGGCCTGGCCGCGACCCGAAATGTCCACGGCGGCCATCACGAGCGTCTCGTCCATGGCGATCGCCGCATCGGCAAAGCGCGTAATACCCGCTTTGTCGCCCAGCGCCCGGCAAAACGCCTCGCCCAGCACAATGCCCGTGTCCTCGACGGTATGGTGCGCATCGACTTCCACATCGCCTACCGCATGCACCGTCAAATCGAACAGGCCATGGCGGCCAAAGGCGTTGAGCATGTGGTCGAAAAACGGCACGCCGGTCGAGATATCGCACGTACCGGTTCCATCCAGGTCGAGTTTGACGACAATGTCGGTCTCCCCCGTCTTGCGGGTCACCTCGGCATAACGGCCCATCTAGATCTCCTCCTTCACCAGCACGGCAAACGCAGCCAGTACCTCATCGTTTTCCTGCGGCGTGCCCACGGTAATGCGCAGACAGTCCGCAAGCCCCGGCGCATAGCTAAAGTCGCGCACCAAAATCGAATACTCGTCGCGTAGGCGCTCGCGCACGCGCGTGGCATGCGGCGTACGCACGAGCACAAAGTTCGCCGCGCTCGGCCATGCCTCCACGGGCAGGCCCTCGGTTGCCATCGCGCGCAGGGCGCACAGCTCGCGCTCGCGCTCGGATGCGACCTGTGCCACCACGGGCGTGTACGCATCGCGGGCACGCACGCAGGCAAGCGCCGCCGCCTGGCTCAGCACGTTGACCGAATAGATCTGGCGAATCGCCGCGAACACGTCGATGACCTCGGACGCCGCGATCACGTAGCCCAGACGCGTGCCGGCAGCGCCAAACGCCTTGGACAGCGTATGTAAAATCACCAGGTTGGGATGCTCGGCGATAAGGCCCTGCGCCGTGGTGGCCGCGCCAAACGAATCGTCGGCAAACTCAACGTAGGCCTCGTCGACCATCACCATGCCGGGGCACGCATCGCACAGCGCCGCGATAAAGTCGAGCGGCGCCACGTCGCCCGTGGGGTTATTGGGCGAGGTCACGATTGCCAGGTTGCACTCGGGCACTGCCGCAAGCACGGCTGTCTGGTCGAGCTCAAAGGTCGCGGGGTCGCGCCACACGTCACGCACCTCGGTCTGGCAGAGCGACGCAAAGAACGCGTACTCGCTAAAGCACGGCGGGCAGTTGAGCAGGGTCCGTCCCGCGCCGCCAAACGCCAACAGGTAGTTATAGAGCAGCTCGTCGCCGCCGTTTCCCACGCAGACATTCTCGCGCGCCACGCCATGCCAGGCAGCAAGCTCGTCGCGCAGGTCGTTCGACATGGGATCGGGATAGCGATTGAGCGGTGTGGCAGCCAGGGCAGCGTCGACCGCCTCGCGCACGCCGGTCGGCACGGGATAGGTGTTCTCGTTGGCCGAAAGGTTGATGCGCGTAGGCGTAAAGTTGGGATCGTAGGGCTCAATACCGGCCAGGTAAGGCTGGACGAGCTCCTTCATGTGGGGCGTCAGCTCGGCCATATTAGGCCTCCTTACCAGTCGCGCCAACGCCATCCGCGCCCGCAGCCGCCAGGTCAACGCCCTCGGCAACCGTCGCCACGGCGTCGCCCGGCCAGGCGACCTTGGTCAGGTCGGCCGCGGCCAGAGACTCGGCGCTCACGGCATCCTCGCCCTGCTCCAACACGCGGCGGCGCAGTGCGGCCGAAAGCGCGTGTGCCCACAGACCCTCGGCCTCGGCCAGGCGCTGCGTAGCGGGAGCATCGGAAAGCAGGCCCTCGGGCGTATAGCAAATGACACTCGAGCGCTTGACGAACTCCTCCACCGAAAGCGGGTTGGAGAACATAGCCGTACCGCCGGTCGGCAGCGTGTGATTGGGGCCGGCAACGTAATCGCCTGTCTCTTATACACATCTCCGAGCCCACGAGACATGCGCAG
>USHF01000103.1 GCA_900554465.1 uncultured Collinsella sp. | reverse complement strand
CCCTGGCAGAGTACGAGCACGCGCTTGCCGTTGAGGTCGCTGGCGGTCGCAGCCTCGGTGGCGGGCGCTGCGGAAGCGGCGGGGGCGTCGGCCTTCACGGCCTCGGCAGCAGCGCCGGCGGCAACGCTCTTGGCGTCAGCCTTGCCCTGGAAGGCGTCGTTGAGCTTGGCGGCCTTCTCAGCGTTCTTGGCGGCGAGCTCCTCCTGGGAGATCTCGGCCTCCTCGGTGCACTTCTGGGCGTCATAGGCACGGAAGAACGGGTAGTACAGGGCAAAGTCGACGACCAGGATAAGGGCGAGCATCACAAAGGCGAGCGGCTGGAAGCCCAGGCCCATGATGGTGCCGATGGGGCCGGGGACGGTCCAGGGCAGGGTGTACATAAAGCCGTTCATGCCCAAGAAGTCGATAAAGATCTTGAGGATCCAGATGTTGGCGATCGGGGCAAAGACAAACGGGACAAAGAAGACGGGGTTGAGCACGATGGGCGCGGCGAACAGCAGCGGCTCGTTAACGGCAAAGCACACGGGAACGATGGCGGCCTTACCGACGGCGCGCATCTCCTGGGACTTGGCCAGGAAGCAGAACATAAAGACCAGGACAAGCGTGGCGCCGGTGCCGCCCATGCAGACGACGAAGTACTGGGCACCCTGGGTCAGGACAGCGGAAGCGTGCTGGCCGGCCTGGAACGCAGCCAGGTTGTCGGTCATGTTGGCAACGAGGGCGGCGGCGATGGCGGGCTCGACGATCGAGGGGCCGTGGACGCCCACGAACCAGAAGAGGCTCATGGCGCCGTAGATCACAGCAAGGCCGATGTAGCCGTCGGCAGCGGTGAACAGGGGCTGGAACACCTGGATGACGCCCTGGGCAAAGCAGAAGCCAAAGGCAGCGCGGAAGACGATGTCAAAGACCCAAAAGACGGTGATGCAGACGGAGAAGGGGATGATGTCCTTAAAGGTCTGCGAGATGTTGGGCGGAACCTGCTCGGGCATCTTGACGGTGATGTTGCGCTTAATGAAGAACTTGTAGATGATGCCGGTCACAAACGCAGCGATGAAGGCGGTCAGCAGGCCCTTGGAACCAAGGTAGGTGGTGTTGAAGCCGCTGGCGGCGTCCGTGGCGATCGTGTCGCTCGAAAGGAGCAGGAAGCCGATGATGGCCGCGCACATGCACGAGATAAAGTTGATCTGGTTATTCTTGGGCAGATCGCGGTTCTGGGCGTCGGCGAAGTGCTTGGCCGTGGTGGCGGCGCAGGCGATGGCCAGGATGCCCATGGAGTAGTTGTAGCACTTCCACAGGGCGTTGTTGATGTCATCGGGCCAGTAGAAACCCCAGATGTTGGGGACCGAGGCTACCAGGCAGAAGATGGACGAGAAGATGATGATGGGGATGACGGAGATAAAGCCGTCGCGAATCGCCTTGAGGTACTTGTTGCGGGCGATCGCGTTGAAAAAGGGCTGGCCCTTTTCGATGATGGCGATAAGTTGCTCCATGCAATGCTCCTAAGAGTCGGTGGGTTAACAACGATGGTAGCTTTTGGCGTTCGGTTGCCAAAATGTTGACGTTGCCATTTTGCGACACAAAAAAAGACGCGAACCGGTGGTTCCTGTGCCTGCGAACCGTCGATTCCCTATGCGTAAACGTTTGAGCCGCCCGGTGGCTCTGTGTTTGCACAATGGCAACGTTAACATTTGGGTGACAAAAGCCGTTCGGTGAAGCAAAAATGTCGGTGAACGGTAGGTTTTGGGTGGTGAGCGTATGGTGGGGGAGGCGTTGGATATACTTGAAGGCGGTAAAAATGACTGCGCAAGGTGCCACCAATGGCATCGTTGACATAGAAAGATCGACCTATGGCCGCTGTTAAAAAATCGGTATCCGTTAAGGATGTGGCGCGTCTCGCGGGCGTCTCGGAGCAGACGGTCTCGCGTACCGTGCACGATTC
This sequence comes from uncultured Collinsella sp., assembly GCA_900554465.1. GTDB lineage: Bacteria > Actinomycetota > Coriobacteriia > Coriobacteriales > Coriobacteriaceae > Collinsella. The sequence goes on along the minus strand of USHF01000103.1, from coordinate 3,607 downwards.
TCCCAGCGTGCGCCCCGAGACCAAGGAGCGCGTGCGTGCCGCCATGCGCGAGCTGGGGTATCGCCCCAATTTTGCCGGTCGATCGCTGCGCCGTGGCAAGTTTAAGACCGTCGGCGTCGCCATGTTCAACATTACCGGTACCGGCAACCTCGACCGTATGGAGGGCTTTGCCGCCGCGGCCGACAAACATGGCTATGCCATCACCCTTACTAAAGTAGACGGGCATCCGTATACCCTCGAGAGCGCATCGTCGCGCATGAGCGCACTGCCAGTGGACGGTATGGTTGTGATCATGAATCGCATGCCGGCGGACTTTGGCACCTTTGAGCCGCTGCCTGGTATGCAGACGGTGCTCGTTACCATGCTGGAGCACCCGCTGTGCTCGACGGTCGATAACGATCAGTTCGATTGTTCGCGCCAGGTTGTCGAGTACTTGCTGGGGCAGGGGCACAAGACCGTGCACTTTATCTCGTGTCCCGAGCGCTCGCTTTCGGGCATGCAGCGCGAGGAGGGCTGGCGCGAGACATTGCGCGCGCATGGTATTGAGCTGCCGCGACTCATCCGTGGCGATTGGACGGCGCAGAGCGGATATGCCGCAGGCCAGGCTCTGGCGGACGATCCGACCTGTACTGCCATCTATGCCTCCAACGACGCCATGGCCTACGGCTGCATTCGCGGGCTCGAATCGCGCGGAAGGCGTGTGCCCGAGGACGCGAGCGTGGTGGGTGTTGATGACAGCCTGGGCGATATCGTGCCCGACCGTCGCCTGACCACCGTGCGCTTTGACAACAGGCGTGTCGGCATGTGGGCAGTCGATAAGATCGCCGGTGCCGAGGGGGGTGCGTCTGGCGTGGAGCACATGCTGATTCCCGGCGTGCTCGTAGAGGGCGATACGGTGCGCGATTTGCGCTAGGGCGCGGTCCTGTTTGGGTTTCCGTTAATCATGTTTGATATTGTTCGAAATGGTTTGGAAACCGTTCACGGGCGAAAATTGGCCGTTCATAGCTTGAAATTATGTTTTGCGTTGTTCTTTTTTGTTTGAATGTTAATGTTTCTGCCATACAGAACGCAGCGCGTATGCCCGGACGCGATGCTCTCCATTGGTTCATATGTGAAAGGAACGCAATATGGCAACCAAAGAAGAAATCTCGATGGTTGGATTCGAGATCGTCGCATACGCAGGTGACGCCCAGACCGATCTGCTTGCAGCGCTCGATGCTGCTCGCGAGGGTGATTTTGAGAAGGCCGAGCAGCTGCACAAGGATGCCAGCGATGCGCTCATCGGTGCCCACGACACGCAGACCAAGCTGCTTTCGCAGGAGGCCGGCGGTGGCGAGATGGAGATGACCTTCATCATGGCTCACGCTCAGGACACTCTCATGACCACTATGATCCTGGAGAAGCAGACCCGCTTTACCATCGATGCCTACAAGCGCATCGCCGAGCTCGAGGCCAAGCTCGCCTAACGAGCCCGCACAACCAAGTCCCCTTCCAAAAGCTCTGCTGCAAACTCGCGACAGGGCTTTTTCTTTTTACCCGGTACTTGGGGACGTTCCTTATCTGCCGACAGTTAGGGACACTCCTGCCATGCATTTGATCCTTTGAGGATGGAAGAAAACGGGTTATTAGGTTTGTTGCGGTGCCGACTCGACCCGTCGGTTACAAAACTATGCCGGTTTACTACGATGAATCGTATTCTTTCAACTATGGAAAGAACAGCGTTATCAAAGCCGCAGGTAGAAAGCTTGCCATTTTCTGCTAATAGCAAATGTGGTCGGTCCTATCGGTTTTACGGTAGTAAACCGGCATAGTTTTGAAATGGCACTGTTCGACTAGCAGCGTTATGGAGCTTCTGCACGCCCTCCCGTTCGGTTTTTCGCTGGATGGGTATACTCTCATCCGCAATACAGGCCGGAATGAGGAGGTATCCAAATGCCGGATAACGGGTCAATACAAAAAAGAGGTGCGCACGAGATGGCCCATGGGCGTCCTGTCCAGATAACTGAGCATACGACGGTAACCGAGCTACAGCCCAGCCTGTCCGATGTCGTGTGCGCAAACAAAAAGCTGCAGATTGGCTTTATCGTTGCGCTCGTGGTACTGGCGCTGCTGTCGGGCTTTGTAGCTCGTCCGCATTTCGCCGATACCAAAACATGGGACTCCACCATCGAGGTTATCGACCAAAAGAAGGGCAACGTTTTGGCGCTCACGACCTCGTGCGTTGCCCTATCTGCGGGTATTACCGCGCTGCCGGGCGATACGGGAACGCCAGTCGCCGAGCAGCTCGCGCAGCTTTCAGGCAACCTTGGTATCGTGCTTGCCGTGCTATACCTAGAGAAATATTTGCTTACGATTTTGTGGTCGGTTGGCCTGGGCATCCTGATCCCGTTTGCGCTGGTGCTCTTTGCGATCTCACTTGGCATTCACGGACGCTGGAGCACGAGCACAGTCATTCGCCGCGTGGCAACGCGTGTGCTGGTGGTCGCCATAATTGGCATGGTGTTGGTGCCTGCAAGCGTATGGGTGTCGCAGAAGGTCGATGAAACGTATCGCGTAAGTATTGAGCAAGCTCAGCAAAAGGCTGCGGATGCGGCAGATAGCGACAGCTCCAAAGCAAGCAAGAAAAAGACCGAGTCCACAGAGTCCAAGAATGTGCTTGAGCAGCTTGCCGACGGCGCCTCGGGTCTTGTCACGTCGGTGACCAGCGGCGCCAAGCAGATGACCGATGAGATTGTGCAGCAGGTGACCGATCTGATCGAAGGCGTCATCGTGATGATCGTGACCTCGTGTGTTATCCCATTGCTGGTGCTCGCGGCGTTTCTGTGGCTGGGACACACGCTGTTGGGGATCGATATTTCCGGTCCAGCGAGCTATTTGACGGGCCGCTTTCTGAGCACTCCGTCCAAGCACACCAAAAAGGTGGGCAGTCCGAGTAACTAAAACAGCTGTATATACCGGGGCATACCGCCGAAGGGCGGCCGAGACACGTTCTCGGCCGCCCTTTTGTTTGTTGAGCACATGGTCGCTACGTTCGCGCCGGGCCCAAACGGTCGCCAATCATCCGCGAACGGTATTTGTTCAAAAAAGAACAAAGACAAACAAATTATTGTTGCAGTCTCTGTTCGAATGTGTTCAAATAAACATGAACAGTGAAGAACCGCACATTCAGATGCCCGGACCTGAACGCGGTTCAACACTTCCAAACAGAAACTGCGCACCTGCGTATCTCTCAAGGAGGATGTCATGAGGGTTGTAATCGCTTCCGATGCCGACGGTATGTCGATGAAGGAGTCCATCAAGGAGATGCTCATCGCCGACGGTCACGAGGTCGTCGACTATTCCGAGACCCCTGCCGCGGACTTTGTCGATTCCGCCACCGCCGTTGCCAAGGACCTGCTGGAGCACAAGGATTCTCAGGGCTTCGCATTCGATAAGTACGGCGTCGGCTCCTATATGGCCGCCGTCAAGATCAAGGGCATGGTCGTCGCCAACATTTCCGATGAGCGTTCCGCTTACATGACCCGCGAGCACAACGGCTCGCGCATGGTCACCATGGGCTGTCTCTTATACACATCTGACGCTGCCGACGACTCCTTACGTGTAGATC
>USHF01000102.1 GCA_900554465.1 uncultured Collinsella sp. | reverse complement strand
CTCGTGGGCTGGGAGATGTGTATAAGAGACAGGCGAGCAGGTCATCGCCGACGTCCTCCCCGCCGACAAGGAACGCCACGTGTGCGAACTGCAGGATGCGGGCGGCAAGGTCGCCATGGTGGGCGACGGCATCAACGACTCCCCCGCCCTGGCGCGCGCCGACGTGGGCCTTGCTATCGGCACCGGCGCCGACATCGCCAAGGAGGGCGCCGACGTGGTACTCATGCGCAGCGACCTCATGGACGTCGCCCGAGCCATCGAGCTTTCACGCGCCACGATCCGCAACATCAAGCAGGACCTGTTCTGGGCACTGTTCTACAACGGCATCGGCATTCCGCTGGCGGCGGGCGTGTTCTTCCCGCTCACCGGATGGCAGCTCTCGCCGATGTTTGGCCCATGAGCCTGTCGAGCGTGTGCGTCGTAAGCAATGCGCTGCGCCTACGAACCTTTAAGCCTAAAGTGGCAAAATAGGTTCACCCTTAAGTCCATTTAGAACGGGTTTTCCAGGTGCCCGAGATTGACCTGAAAGAGGAGCGACGCGTACTTTGGTACGCGAGCGACGGCTTGAAGGTCAAGGTCGGGTGCCTGGGAAAGCCGACACAACAGAGAGGAATACCCATGCGTTACACAATCAAGACTTCCGGCCTTATGTGCGGCCACTGCGACGCCACCGTCGAGACGGCGTTGCTCAGCGTGGCCGGCGTGACCGACGCCGACGCCGATCACGAGACTCAGACCGTCCAGGTGGAGTGCGCCGACACCGTGACCGCCGAGCAGCTCGCCGCCGCCGTCGAGGGCGCCGGCGAGAAGTTCCACGCCCTATCCGTGACCGCCGCGTAGCAGACGCCGCCCACTCAATCCTCAGAAGTTGCGGTGAAATACGGACTGTTGTGCCGCCCTAGGCCTTTAAACGGTCCGTATTTCACCGCAACTGACGGGGGCATCCGGAAGATCGACCAGAAACGAGGACCCGCCATGATGGCAGACCATAAATCGGTGACCCGCATGCTCAAGACGGCACGCGGTCAGATCGACGGCATCCTGCGGATGGTCGAGGAGGACCGCTACTGCGTCGATATCTCCACGCAGCTCATGGCCACACAGGCGCTCCTCGCGCGCATCAACGCCGACGTGCTCAAGGCACATATCGAGGGCTGCGTGACTTCGGCAATCGAATCGGGCGACGAAGACCTCAAAGCCGCCAAACTCGCCGAGATCGAACGCGTCGTCGATAAACTCTCCAAGTAATTGGGGCATTGGGGACAGACCGCTTTGCACCTTCTTGGTGCATCGGGGACAGGTATGTTTGCACCACCTTGGTGCAGATTGACCTGTCCCCCTTGCTCTAAATCGGGTATAAAGGCGTGCAGCATATCGAACGAAAGGCAATTTGCATGAATGACTTTATGAAGGGCCGCAATGGTGCCGATGAACTCACCATCGTGATGGGTTTTGCCGGCATTGCCATCGCGATGATCGGATCGATAGCCCACATCCAGTGGCTCAGCTGGATTGCCATCGCCGTGATCGTGATTGGCGTGCTGCGCGGCCTGTCCAAAAACATCGATGCGCGTCGCAAGGAAAACGCTGCCTTTGTCGCCGCGACCGCGAACGTCCCCGGCTTGGGCAAGTTTGTCGCCAGCTTGGGCGGCGGCGCTGCAGCGGCCAGCACCTCGCGCGCGGCTGGAACGAGCAAGGAAGACTTTGAGCGCGCCAAGCGCACGGCCAAGAAGATGTGGAAGGGACGCAAGACCACGGCATACCTCAAGTGTCCCAACTGCGGCCAGATGCTCTCCGTCCCCAAGGGCAAAGGCAAGATCCGCGTCACCTGCCCCAAGTGCCACGCCAAGATGGAAACCCGCTCCTAGCGCCCGCACGCGGGACAAATTAATCAGGTTTGTTTGTCCCAAATCTTAAGTATTTGTTCGATAAAAAAGCCGAGGCCTCGTGTTGAGACCTCGGCTTTTTGTATGCGGCAACGGAGCTGCACCTTTGTCACATCTACGCCAAACCGTCGCGGGCCAGCTCCTCGGCCAGCGCTTCGGCAGGCATGGCCATAATCGCGTCGAGCTCGGCGTCCACCTCGGGAATACGCTTCACCTTGAGCTTGCGTACCAAATCACCGCGACACATCACATGCGTCGGCTCACGCAGAGCGCACAGGTCATCGAGCGGATTCTTACGCGTCACCAGGATATCGGCGGCCTTGCCGCACTCGATCGTACCGGTCTCGCCGCCCAGCCCCAGCAGCTCGGCGTTGACTTGCGTAGCCGTATGCAGCGCAAAGGCGTTGCTCACGCCCACGTACTTGGCAAAATAGGCCACCTCGCGCCACATGTCGTACTGCGTCACGAACGGGCGGCTTGAGTCCGTGCCCAAGCCCACCTTAACGCCGGCATCCAGCGCCGCACGAGCACTCTCAATAATGCCCGAGCACACGATGTCGCCGTTCTTCTTTTGCGTATCGGTCGAATGGGTCTTTTCCGGGTCGAGCAATACAAACGGTAGTGCCGGGCTGATCGTGCAGGTCACGCTCGGCGCGCGTCCCTCGAGCTGCGTGCCCGCGGCGCCACGGTACAGCTCCAGGATCTCGGGCGTCATCGGGGCACCGTGCTCGATCGTGTCGACCCCGGCCTCAAGCGCGGCCTTCACGCCCTCGGTGCTCTCGACATGAGCCATGACCGGAAGGCCAACCTCGTGCGCCGCCTTGCACGCCGCCGCGGCGACATCGACCGGCATGCGCAGCACGCCCGGCTCGCCCACCTCGGTCGCATCGAACACACCGCCCGTTACGAACAGCTTAATGACGTCGGCGCCGCGCGCATACAGGTCTCGCACCTGCTCGGCTGCCTCGACGGGGCTGTTGGCCACCTGGGCGAACAAGCCCGCGCCATGGCCGCCCGGCACCGTGACGCCCGTTCCCGGCGCTACCAGGCGCGGACCCTGATACTTGCCGGCGTCGATAGCGTCGCGCGCGGCAATGTCGGCAAACAGCGGGTCGCCCGCGCCGCGCGCCGTGGTCACGCCGCTTGCCAGCTGCTGCTGGGCACTGCCCTTGAGGATGCGGCGGACGACGGCACGGCCCACGGGATTATCGAGCTTCTTCATCAGCGCGCCCGCATCGCCCGCCGAAACCGGCTTGCCCGAGCCGCACAGATGCGCATGCATATTGATGAGACCGGGCATGAGATACGCACCACCCAGGTCGATAACCTCGGCACCTGCAGGCGCCTGCGCCACAGCACTCGGCCCCATCCAGGTGATGACGCCGCGCTCAACAGTCACGGCCATATCGGGTTGCGGCTCCATATGTTCCGAACCATCCAGAATGGTCGCATTGATAAACAACGTGGAACGATCGGCAGATGCCATATCGAGCTCCTCCCTCACGATTAACATGAACATTTGTCCATTATCACCCAATGCAGCGACCTAAAGTCGAGCATATCGGTTAACGGAGGGACGAGAGAAATGTGAGGGCAAACGGAGACAGCGTGGCGATACTTCGGCCGTGCTGACGAAACACCTCAATCTGTAACAGTTAGGCCGCCCCCCAGGCCGTTAAACGTTACACATCGAGACTTATCAGCAGCTCCTACTCCCACTCCTGCTCGTAGATGTTGAGGGACTTTACGTACCGCCCCTGGGCGCCCATGATGTCGCGGACCAGACGCAAGAAGAAGCTGATGCACGAGGTGTCAAAGCCGTCCTGCAGATCCTCGGGATGCACCGCACCAGGCCCATCGACCGCCGTGTCGTTCAGGCGCGCGATGTCATACAGGTAGAGCTGTCCCGCCGTAAGCCAGACATCGTCGGCGCAGGCGAGGCGCACCGCAATCGCGCCGTCGTTCCAATGCTCCTTCCGCACGATATGCGGGTCGTAGACATCAAAGCGATGATCGGTGCGCGTGTCCTTCAGCACGACCATGCCGGACGCAGGATTCTTGTCCAAAATGCCAAAGCGCGAGAAATACTGCGTGTCACGCACCTGCTTAAGTCGCCCGAGCGAAGCAGGAGAAATTGACGCTGGCGGCTCGTCCACATACAGCTCCAACAGCGTCTTGCCGTGGTAATAGGGGCGCTCAAACAGCAGCCAATCGGTAAACGCCATGTTGTAGGCCATGATTTCGTTTTGAGAAGGTTCCTCGCAATAGCTCAGCCACGGATCGACGATAATCTCGAACTGCTCGCGCGCCGGCTCCAGGAATTGAAACTTCCGCAGCATCCAAAAGTGAGCCATGTCGGCAATATCGTTGCCGACGGCTTCGGCCAGCTCTGCTCGGTCAAAAACTTGGTCAGTCATGGCATCCTCCTCAAACTGATGGACCTCAATTTGAGCTTACGAGGAGGGTGGGCAACCGAGGCAAGCGCGGGCAAAATAGGCCTTCGACTGCAAACCAGATGCTAACCAAACACTTGACGGGACACTTGACCGAATGAGCGCACCGCAACAAAACCGCAGGTAGACATAGACAGCCAACCCGCCCTTTTGAGCCAGATGCCCGCAGGCACCACAGAAACAACAGGTGACCACAGCCCAAAAAGTCGACAAATGAACACCCGCACGTCAGTAAACGAACGAACCACTCGCAAAGAGTGTCCCCAACGACTAGACAAAAAATGACTAGTCATTGGGGACGTTCTTAAATGACTACTTTACAGCTCCAGCGCGTCGGCGACTTCGGCTGCGCAGGCCAGGGCGTCGGCCATAGCGTTCACCACGAGCGAGCTGCCGTTGCGAGCGTCACCCGCCACATACACCGGCGCGGCATCCGCAGCAACGCCATCCACGCGGGCCGCAAGGTGCGAGCCCTCGGAAGCCATCACGGGCAGCGGGCGGCCCGCCGTGGCAACGGGCACGCCGACAGCTTCGAACACGCTGTGTTCCGGACCCGTAAAGCCACAGGCGATGAGCACCAGCTGGGCCGGCACCTCGTGCTCGGAGCCCGCAATGCGTTCGGGCTTGCCGGCCGACCAATCCAGATCGACCACGCGCAGACCCGCAGCCGCGCCCTTCTTGTCCAGCAGCACCTCGAGCGTGTCCACGCCCCAAGCGCGCATCTCGCCGCCCATGGCAGCGATAGCCTCCTGCTGGCCGTAGTCGGTCTTCTTCACGTTGGGCCACTGCGGCCAGGGGTTGCCTGCCGCGCGCTTATCGGGCGCAGCCGGCAAGAACTCAAACTGGCGCACGCTGCGCGCGCCCTGACGCACGGCGGTACCCACGCAGTCGTTTCCAGTATCGCCACCGCCAATGACCACGACGTCCAGGCCGCGCGCGTTCACCGCGGGCTTGCCGCCATCGAGCACCGAGACGGTCGAAGCCGTCAGGTAGTCCACGGCATACACCACGCCCGGGGCATCAATGTTCGCAGCCGAAAGTCCACGCGGAGCACGGGCGCCGGCAGCCACCACGGCGGCGTCAAAGTCGTCGAGCCTGGCGGTAACCTTGGGATCGCTCACGTCGGCACTCAGCTCGAACACAATACCCAGCTCGCGCATAAGTGCCACGCGACGCTCGACAACGGACTTCTCGAGCTTCATGTTAGGAATGCCATACATGAGCAGGCCGCCCGGGCGGTCGTCACGCTCAAACACCGTCACGCGGGCACCGCGGCGCGCAAGCTCCCATGCTGCCACCAGACCAGCAGGACCGGAGCCCACCAC
>USHF01000101.1 GCA_900554465.1 uncultured Collinsella sp. | reverse complement strand
GAGATGTGTATAAGAGACAGCGACTCGGCCGTTCGGGTCAGGCAGGCTGAATTGAATAGAGTGAATGGGCGCGCCGTTGGTGCGCCCATTTTTGTAAATGTGACAAAGGGACAGTCCCTTTGTCACATTGCGTGTGGAACTCATGGGGCTGTCCCTTTGCCGTCTTTTTATTGATGCTGGGAGCGCCAAGCGGTGGGGGTGGTGCCGGTGTGTTGCTTGAAGGCTTGGGCGAAGGCGGCCTGCTGAGGGTAGCCTAGACGCTCTGCGACCTGCGCTATCGTGAGCGAGCTATCGGCCAAAAGGTCCTGTGCTCGCTCCATACGGCGTCTGCGAATGTAGGCACCCAGGGACTCGCCGGTTTGGGCCTTAAAGGTGGCGCATAGCTTGGAGCGGCTTGTGTAGAGCCTCTCGGCTACCTCGTTGATACCCACACGTCTGCCTTTGTCGAGCGCGCGCTCAATCATTGCCGTTGCTTCTTCGGCAATGGTTATGCTGGCGCGTGTGTCTGCCGCCCGCCGCGCCTGCTTGTGGGCCGCGCGCGAACAGGCGAGCTCCGCGACCATGGTCTCCACGATGCCTTGCATATAGACGTGTCCGCCTACGGTGCGGGCGCGGTCCTCGTTAATCCGGCGCAGCGTGTGGCAGATGGCAGACGTCGCCTCCTCGTGCCACGACTCGGCAAACGCCTCAAAGACTCCCGCGAACTCAGTGGGATACCGATGCTCCAGCTCGTCAAAATACCCGGGCAAAAAGAGCACCGAGCGCGAGTGATAAAGCTGCCCTGCAAACAGCGGACTTAGTTCCTCGCCGCAGCTATCTTGGATAAAGCTGCACACCGCGCTGTTCGGCCACGGTCCATGCAAGGGTTTAAGGTTCGCAGGCGTTATGCCAGCCTCGGGCATGCATATAAGTGTGGGCGCGCTGACCTCGCTCACGCAGGCGTACGGTTCGGGTGTGTATTCGGCCAGGTACATATCGTGCATCGGGGTAATGAAATGCTCCATAACGATGCAGGCGGGGGAGAGAGGCATGATCCATGCGCGTCCGTGTGCCCGATCGTTTGCCACCTCGCCGGTAAAGACGGCGCCCTTGCCGGAAAGCTGCAGACCAAACTGCTCAAACTGCGGTGCGTAGAGCTCGGTTATATCGGTTGCTGCCCGCCGCATTTTCAAAAGCGTCCCCTTCATTTGCGAAAACGTCCACGCCTGGCTCGATTGTGAGCCATGGCTAACACATCAATGATAAGTTCATTACGGTTAACTCTCAAGCCGTTAGAAAGGAATCTCATGGCAAAGGGGTCAAAAAGGGAAGGCGGCGGTATCGGCGAGCTGCTTGCATATGCCGGCGACCGCAAATTCCTAACGTATTTGGGCATGGCTCTCTCGGCGCTCTCGCAGCTGCTGAGCTTTGGCCCGTTCGTGTGCATTTGGCTTGTCGCGCGCGATCTGATCGCCGTGGCACCTAACTGGAGCGAAGCCTGCGGCATCGCGACGTATGGCTGGTGGGCCGTGGGGTTTGCGCTGGCAAGCATCGTGGTCTATTTCGTGGGGCTCATGTGCACGCACCTGTCTGCGTTTCGCTGCGCGTCCAATATTCGCAAGACTACGAGCGAGCACCTGCTTAAGCTGCCGCTTGGCTACTTTGACACACACGCCACCGGTGAGCTGCGCCGTATCGTAGACGGATGCGCCGCCTCCACCGAGACCCTGCTCGCGCACATGCTACCCGATATCGCCGGCGCCACCGCCATGGTCGCAGGTCTGCTCGTGCTGCTTTTCGCCCTCGATTGGCGCTTGGGCGCGGCATGCCTTATCTCGGTCGCCGTTTCGCTTGGCGCCATGGCCACCATGATGAGCGGCAAGGGCGCCGAGTTCATGAAGGCCTACATGGGCGCGCTGGTCAAGATGAACAAGACCGGTACCGAATACGTACGCGGCATTCCCGTGGTCAAGGTGTTTCAGCAGACGGTCTATTCCTTTAAGGCGTTCCACGACGCGATCGCCGAATACGCCGACATGGCACAAAGCTATGCGGGCACGTTTTGCCGAGGCCCGCAGGTACTCAACCTTACCGCGCTCAATGGTCTTGTGACATTCCTGTTGCCCGTGGCGTTGCTGTTGGCGCCGGGCGAGACGGACTTCGCGCATTTTATGGCCAACTTCACGTTTTACGCGATATTTTCGGCCGTGGTACCGACGGCCATGACCAAACTCATGTTTGTGGGCGAGGCCTCTCAGATGAGTGCCGATTCGCTGGCTCGCATTCGAAGCGTCATGGATTCCAAGCAGCTCTCCGTGCCCGCGCAGCCCAAGCACCCTGCCGGCGGCGACGTGCGATTTGAGGACGTGAGCTTTACGTACGAGGGTGCCGAAGCACCTGCCGTTAGCCATGTAAGTTTCAGCGTTCCCGCTGGTAGTGCCCTTGCGCTTGTGGGTCCTTCGGGCGGCGGCAAGTCAACCTGCGCAAGCCTGATTCCTCGTTTTTGGGATGTTTCCGCAGGCCGTGTGCTCGTAGGTGGTGTGGACGTTCGCGATATGGATCCGCACAAGCTTATGGACCAGGTCGCCTTCGTGTTCCAGACCAACCAGCTGTTCCGGCAAACACTTGCCGATAACGTGCGCGCCTCCAAGCCTACGGCCACTGACGACGAAGTGCGTGCGGCCCTCTCCGCAGCTCAGTGCGACGACATTGTGGCCAAGCTTCCACAGGGCATCAATACCATGCTCGGTGCCGGCGGAGCATATCTTTCGGGCGGCGAGGTCCAGCGCGTGGCACTTGCCCGCGCGATCCTTAAAGACGCGCCTATCGTGGTGCTCGATGAGGCCACGGCGTTTGCGGATCCCGAGAACGAGGCGCTCATCCAGCGCGCCTTTAGCAAGCTGGCGGCGGGTCGCACGGTCATTATGATCGCGCACCGGCTTTCGACCGTGGTGGGGGCCGACAAGATCGTGGTGCTCAATCAAGGTAGCGTGCAGGAGGCCGGCACCCATGCCGAGTTGCTGTCCCAAGAGGGTCTGTATGCCAAGATGTGGGCCGAATACGAACAGGCCGCGAGCTGGAAAATCACTGCAGCGACCGCGGATGCCGCCGTCACGAAGGGAGGCGAGGCCTAAATGTTCGCCTCATTCCAAAAGAAGTATTTCCTATCCGATAAAGGTGTCGCCGGCGTAAAACGCGGCATTTTCTGGACCGCGCTCACCAATCTCATTACCATGGCCGGCATGGGCTTATTGTTCCTGGTCATGGCCGGTTTTGTCGAACATCTCGCCACCGGTGCCGACCTGCCGGATGCCCTGCCGATTGTGGGCGGCCTCCTGGTCTTTTTCGTGTTGCTCTTTGCCTCTAACTGGCAGCAGTATTACTACACCTACTGCATCTTTTACGAGGAGTGCGGCAAGCAGCGTATGGAGATTGCCGAGCGCTTGCGCAAGCTGCCGCTGTCGTTTTTTGGCCGTCGTGATCTGGCCGATTTAACCGAGACCATCATGGGCGACGTCCAGGCCATGGAGCACGCCTACAGCCACGTGCTGGGAGAGCTTTGGGGTGCCATCATCGCAAGCGCCATTGTGTTCGTGGCGTCGCTGTTCTTTTGCTGGCAGCTGGCGATCGCGGCGTTTTGGAGCGTGCCCGTGGCCTTTGCCGTGCTGTATCTGACACGCGGCCCCATGACCCCGGTGTTCGACCATGTGCGTGCCGAGAAGGTCAAGGTTACCGAGGCGATCCAGGAGGCGCTCGACTGCGTGCGCGAGATCCGTGCCACCAACCAGGAGGCTCATTATCTTGAGGGGCTCAACGCCGTGATCGATGCCGAGGAGCGCGAAACCACCAAGGGCGAGCTCGCCAATGGGCTTTTGGTCAACTCCGCCTTTGCCATCCTGCGCCTGGGGATTGCCACCACGTTGGTCACGGGCGCTGCGATGGTCGCCTCCGGCCAGGCCGACTTTTTGATGATGTTTGCCTTCCTGCTTATGGTGAGCCGCATCTATGCGCCCTTTGATCAGGCGCTGATGCTGATGTCCGAGCTGTTTGCCGCCGAGTCGTCGGCCAAGCGCATGCGTTCCATCATGGAAGAGCCCGTGGCGCGGGGCAGCGAGCAGTTTGAGCCCGTAGGCCACGATGTGGTGTTCGATCACGTGGCATTTGGCTATGGTGCGGGCGAGGACGGCCGCGCCGGCGAGAAAGTTCTTACCGATGTGAGCTTTACCGCCAAGGAAGGCGAGGTCACGGCACTGGTCGGTCCTTCGGGCTCCGGTAAGTCCACGGTGAGCCGCCTGGCCGCGCGCTTTTGGGACGCCACCGAAGGCACGGTCACCGTGGGCGGCGTGGATGTTGCGAGCGTCGATCCCGAGGTGCTGCTGCGCGACTACGCCATTGTGTTCCAAGACGTTCTGCTCTTTGACGACACGGTGATGGGAAACATCCGTCTTGGTCGTCGCGATGCCACCGATGAGGAAGTGCTTGCTGCCGCGCGTGCCGCCAACTGCGACGAGTTTGTGAGCCGCATGCCGCAGGGCTATGACACCATGATCGGCGAGAACGGCTCCAGGCTGTCCGGCGGAGAGCGCCAGCGCATTTCCATCGCCCGCGCGCTGCTCAAAGACGCGCCTATCGTGCTGTTGGATGAGGCGACGGCGAGCTTGGATGTGGAGAACGAGACCGTGGTGCAGCAGGCGCTTTCCCGCCTGCTCGCAGGCAAGACGGTTATCGTGATCGCCCACCGTATGCGTACGGTGGAAAATGCCGACAAAATCGTTGTACTCAAGGATGGTGTGGTTGCCGAGCAGGGCACTCCGGCGCAGCTCAAGGCGGCAGGTGGAGAATTCGCCCGCATGGTGGCGCTGCAAAAGGAAGCAGCTACCTGGCAGTTGTAAGAAGGGGCAAAGGGACAGTCCCTTTCTCACATTGACAATCGGTTACTCCGCATCGTTAATTTTCAAAAGGTTAGCCATGGCTGACCTATATAGTTAGATAAAATTGAGATATTTCAAAAGCGTGCTCGAGCAAACTTGTTTACTCGGGTGCTGAAGCACCATGCCGCGTCCAATGCGGCAAAAGGGAGAAGCAACATGAAGAAGTCGACGTTCAATACCCTGCTTGTCGGTGGCGGTTTTCTGCTTGGCACGGCCGGCATCAAGCTGCTTACCAGCGCTCCGGTAAAGAATGCCTGCGTGCAGGGTATCGCGTGCGGCATGCGCATCAAGAACGGCTACCAGGACATGGTCGAGCAGGCCAAGGCTAATGTCGACGACATGGTTGCCGAGGCTGCTTACATCACCCAGAGCGAGGCCGCTGCTGACGAGGCAGCCGAGTAACGCTCCCAGGCACAAACTATGAGATTCTCGATTATTAGCGAGATCCCCGGCAGGACCCGTCTTCAATTGGCGGGTCCTGTGCCAGAGAGCGATCTCGATGCACTTCTTAAGCTCAGCGGCGATATCGACGGCGTGCACAAGGTGCGCGTATATGGCCGTATTGGCCAGATGGCGCTCGAATACGACGAGCCACGTCGCGCGAGCGTGCTCGACGCCTTGGGCGCACTCGATGCTCAAGCTATCGCCGATGCCAAGTCGGGCTATGTGATGCAGCTTGAGCCGCGCAAGCACAAACTCGTTATGGACCCTGTCTCTTATACACATCTCCGAGCCCACGAGACATGCGCAGATCTCGTA
>USHF01000100.1 GCA_900554465.1 uncultured Collinsella sp. | reverse complement strand
TGCCGCAAGGCAGTAAAACCCATCACAACATTCGATGAAAATCGCGATTTTGCCAAAAAACATCGAATGTTGTGATGGTTTGGCCCGCAAACGTCACTTCCACCACAAAGGGGGCCAGGCACCTTTGTGGTGGTTTTGCTTTGAGGGGCCGCGCCTGTGCCTTGGTATACCATGTACGCCGTTCGCGAATACGCCCCACACCGACGCGCTACTCAGAAAGGCCCCCATGGACACCACCTTCAGCCACATCAAAGCCGTGTTTTGCGATATCGACGGCACGCTGCTCACGAGCCAGCACACGGTGTCCCCGCGCACCGTGGCGGCGATCCGCGCCCTGCGCGAGCGCGGCGTGCTCTTTGGCCTGTGCACCGGGCGCGACGCCCACGCGACCGAGGCCATGTACGAGCTCTGGGGCATCGAAGGCCTGGTGGACGTGCTCGTGGGCTGCGGTGGCGCCGAGGTCATCGACCGCGCGCACGACATCAACGAGCTGAGCTATCCGCTGCCGGGCGAGACTATCGCGCGCATCTGCAAGCACATGGCGGACCTTCCGGCGACGCCCGTCTGCCCCCGAGACGGCGTGTTCTACGTGCCCGAGAGTAACGCGTGCGTCGAGCACCTGTCGCGCGTCGACGGCGTGCCCTACCAGGTGGTCGATTTTGCCGAGTTTTTGCGCGAGCCGCAGCCCAAGGTGATGTTTACCATGGCGCCCGAGGTAATGCCGCGGGTGATTGAACGGGCGTCGACGTTTGCCGACGACACTGTTAAGGCGGCAGCTCTGCAAACCACGCAGCGGCTCTACGAGTTCATGGATCCGCGCGTGTCCAAGACGCGCGGCCTTGTGCGCGTGGCGGAGCTCAACGACATGGAGCTCCAGGACATCTGCGTGTTTGGCGATGCGGACAACGACACCTGCATGGTGGCCGACGCCGGCGTGGGCGTGGCCATGGCAGACGGCAGCGACGCCACCCGTGCCGCCGCCGACTTTGTAACCGCGAGTAACGACGAAGACGGCATCGCGATCTTTATCGAGGAACATCTGCTGTAGCGCTGGGGGAGAGCCGCCACAATGGAGACGGGCGCCTTTGCGGTGGCCTCAGGCGTTTTGGGCGAATTGATACCTAAAATCTGTGGGAAAATTCAAATATTGTTGTCTGAACACCATGCTTCTAACCACCGATGGGTTAAAGATATTCTCATCAGTTTGGTAGGATATTCCTTCCGGTTAATGACCTACCGCTCACGGTCGATTTTCGACCGTTCACAGGATGTTTGCTCTTGAGCAAAATGTTGTGCAAATAAATCTAATGCCATTAAAAAATAATACGCAACTAAATTACCA
The DNA here is from genome assembly GCA_900554465.1 of uncultured Collinsella sp. GTDB lineage: Bacteria > Actinomycetota > Coriobacteriia > Coriobacteriales > Coriobacteriaceae > Collinsella. The sequence goes on along the minus strand of USHF01000100.1, from coordinate 4,361 downwards.
GCAGAAACAAAAAATAGATAGCGAATAAACGAAGGTAAATCTGAGCAAATGTCAAGAGAATTGAGAACTCGCTACAAAAATGTCGGTTTTGTTGCTCAGATGTTTAAATAATCGTTATAATTGCATTACTAAACGAGCGCAATTACAGATTGCGCAGATACGTTTGATGGTGAAAGAGCAAGATCTCGGTCTCTTGGGGAGGAGACATCGATGAAAGCGAATTCAGAAGAAACTAAGCAGAGTAAAAAAGCGACGCGCCGTGTACTGGCAGGCGTTTTGTGCGGAGCCTCCGTTTTGAGCCTGGTACTGTCGCTCGTCATGCCCCCGATCTCGCAGGCCATTGCCAACGATGCCCAGACAGTTTCTGCCGAGGAAACTGTGATGGGGGGGTTCCTCAAGTGAGTCTACTGATGTAGACAACACCAACAACGGGGATACCGAAAAGCTGAATAGCGGCGATGCCGAGAATGAGGCGAACGAGGATACCGTTGCACCAGACTCGACAGCCGATGACGCGGAGGCCGAGGGCGCCGCGCAGCCTTCCGACGCACAGACTTCTGATGATGAAAATAGCGACGAAAACGCAATTGCCCCCGCCAGCGTCAGTGACGATGACTATGCCGAGGTAAATGGTGATGTTTCTGGGAAATTCGGCAGCGGCGGCAAGTTCCAACTGACGGGTTCTGCCTATTCGAATCAGCAGATTAAAATCACCAAAAACACCACCATCGATCTTAACGGCAACATGCTCTGTAACCGTTCTGGCGGCTTAGACTCCTTCTTTGTGGTCAAAAACGGAGCCACACTCACTATCGAGGATTTAAGCAAAAAAACAAAGGATGTACCAAGACCGGTCGATACGGCCAATACGCCGGCGGGTCAGCCTGCGAGTATGAAGTGGGAAAAAGGAAGCGGCTCTAATAACAGCACTCCTAAGAGTCTTACTTACTATGAGACTAAGAGCACGCCCAATACAAATGGACTTGGCACCACCGAGACTACGTACGAGCATGTCGTTACGGGCTTTGGCGCTATTGATGCAGCATCGGAAAGCGGTTCCGTAAAGTATGTGGTCAACGTTGAAGCGGACTGCACGCTCGATCTCAAGGGCGGCATGATTACCACGGCTGCCAACCTGAGTAACGACGGTCATGTGATTTATTCCGAGGGTACGGTCAAAATCGCGGGCGGTTACGTCACCAACGGCAACGGCGGCGGCTGGGGCGGTGGCCTGTGCATGGCAAAGGGTTCACTCAATATGACTGGCGGCGTGATTGCAGCGAATAAGGCTGCTTCCGGTGGTGGCATTTTTGCCGACAGAGGTGTCACGTTGGATCTCTCCGGCGGTGTCATCTCGGGTAACGCTACGTACGCTAAGGGCATCGGCGGCAACAGCTGCGGCGGTGACACCGGAGACGGCGGATACGGTGGCGGTATTTATACCAAGGGCGCGAACGTCACCATCGGCGGATCTGCCAATATTACCAACAATCGAGTTGACGCTTGGATTACTGATTCCAATCTTTACAACTTCGGTCTGCTTGGCGGCGGCGGAATTGCATGCACGCACAGAGGGACGTTAACCATGACGGGTGGATCCGTTACTGCCAATTACTCCAAAGAGGCCGGTGGCGGAATCTACGCTGGATTCTGGAACCAGGCGATTACGTTTAAAATGACAGGCGGCACGATTGCCGGTAACGAATCTGTAAACGCCGAGGGCGGTGGTCTCCGTATTTCCACCAGTACTACCGGCGATATTGGGACTGAGCCGGGCGCGTTCAACAAGGTTTACATCACCAACAACAAGACCATGACGGGTGAGAGCCGTGGCGGCGATTGGGGCGGCGGTGGCGTCTTTGTCCAAAAGGACGGCAAGCTTAACATCGTAAGGACGCTGATTACTGATAATGAGGCCGGCGGCTGGGGTGGTGGCATCGGTGCCTGCCCTACGGGCGAGACAATTGTTTCGCACTCAAATGGTGCCGCAATCTACAACAATACGGATAATGGTTTAAGTGATCACATGTCTGCCGGTGGTAATGGCAAGAACGAGGACAGCAATCCTGACTACATTACCAAAGACTTCAAAGAAGCCGGCCACAAGGATTTCTTCCTCGTGCGCAAGAATGACAGCAATAAGACGGTTGCAGTTGTGCTCGGCAAGATGCTCGGCGGCGGCTCAGCTGGCTGGCAGGGCACTTGCGATAAAACGAAGATAACCATCGATGCCAACGGCGGTGCCGAGGCCAAGTACATGTTCGGTTTGGAGGCCCATCCGACTGATGAGACCGTAGAAAAGGCGCAATTGGCAGCTACGACCATCATCAGTGGCAACTACTCGTACACCCATGGCGGCGGCATCATGACCAACGGCGATCTCACCGTTGGCGAGGTCGCTGAGCTGAGCGTTTATCCGAACATGAAGCTCATCGCCACCAAGGTGCTTAAAAAAGATGATGTCTCGCAAAGCCTTAGCGGACACGGATACAAGTTTATGCTGCTGCGTCAGGATGGCGATACAGCACCTTCTTGGAAAGATGACGGCACAATTGATATGGGCGATTGCATCGTTGCAGGTGAGGCAACTGTTGATCCGTCAACCGGCAGTATCACCTTCGACTCTGGCAAGGACTATTCTTCGGGGCTGTATGTTTTCTATCTAGTTGAGGAGCCCATCAGCGGCGACAACGAATTGGATACCAAATTCGATAAGACCATTTACAAGATCGTGGCAACAGTCGATAGCAATTCATACAAAACTGACCATCTCATGTCGATTCCTATTAATTATTACAAGGTGAATAAAGTCACCGTCTCTAAAAAGGCCGAGGGGAATCAGGATTTCGTAGAACTTGATCGCGCAAACTACTCCGTTACGCGTCCATCGGATAACAACTCGTCGGATGACACGACGACTACGGTCGTTATCGGTGACAATGATAACCCTACCTTTATCAACAAAATTGAGCCCTATACTTCTCTCGGCTCCTGGAAGCCTGCGGCAACCAAGGTCGTCAAGGGCGGCGAGATGAAGGAGTTCACGCTCGAGTTTGCGGATAACGATAAGTTCAATAGTGCCGAGAGGGTTACGACCAAAGCCGGCGGCGACAATCCCCAGAAGCTTTATTTCTCCAATATTGAGTACGGCCTTAAAGACTTGAAGCAGAAGGAATCCGATGATCCGGGTCGTGGTGCTTGCAAAGACTTTACGTACTACGTGCGCGAGAGTGCAGAGGTTTCGTGGTTCTCGCAATATAAGTACGACAAGTCGGTCTATCGATTTGATGTCAGGATGAAGGACCAGGAGGACGGTTCGATCGAGGCCGAGTCGGTGACCTACACCAAGATCAAGGACGCCGACGGCAAGGATATCGCCACGAAAGACCAGCATCCTGTCAACTTCGACGGCACCAAGCCCGAGTCCACCCCCACCTTCATCAACACCTACTCCACCTCTTTGCCCCTTTCTGGTATGTCGGGCATCACACTGACCTACCTTGCCGGCGCGGCGGTGCTTTGCGCTGCTGCAGCCTGGATGCACATTCGTCGCAAGGCGAATGCGAAGGGAGGCGAGCGTCGTGAATAAGAAGTTTGCTCCTTCCCGATCTTGTTTGCGCTGCTTACCCTCCTGATCGGCACCTGCGCGGTTGTGTTCCCCGCATCCGCGCAGGCCGCGCCGACCTCGACCGGTTCCATCACGGTGAGCGGCACCGTGGCGCGCAGCTACGACGCCTACCAGATCTTTAGTGCCAGCGTCGTCGACGGCGACAGCGACGCCAAGATCGCCACCGACCTCGCCTGGGCAAGCGACGCCGTGCGCGACGCAGCGCTGCCTGTGCTGCACAGCGCCGGCATGCCCAATTCCCAGACCACCGCGCAGGAAGCTGCCGAGTGGCTCAACACCGATTCCCACCTTACGAGCGCGCTGAGCGCGCAGCTCGCTCGTTCCCTCCAGAGCTCTGGCGCCGAGCTCGCGGCCCTCAACGCGGGCACGGCGGCCGAGCTGCCCTGCGGCTACTGGCTCATCGTCGCCGACGACGACGCCATCGCCCAGAACGAGGCCGGCACCGCGCCGATCATGGCCCTGGTCGGCGGCAGCGCCGTCACCGTCAAGCCCAAGGCCGCCACTCCCAAGGTGGCCAAGCACGTGCTGGAGGACAGCACCGCCGCCTGGGGCAAGGCCGCCGACGCCACGGTCGCCGACGACCTGTACTGGCGCCTCTCTGCCACGGTCCCGGCGGGCCTCGCGGCCTACGACACCTATACGGTACGGTTCGTCGACACCATGAGCGCGGGGCTCGACCCCTCCAAGGTGGCCTGTCTCTTATACACATCTGACGCTGCCGACGACTCCTTAC
>USHF01000099.1 GCA_900554465.1 uncultured Collinsella sp. | reverse complement strand
TCGGCAGCGTCAGATGTGTATAAGAGACAGGTTTGCGCGCGAGGACGAGCGCCGCGACGCACTAGACGCCGAGCGCGATGAAGCCTGGCGCTACAAGTCGTGCGAACGCAAAAACCGTTACGACACGCGCGCCGAGGCAGAGGCCGTTATGGCCGACTGCGAAAACCGCGGACGGCGCGGCCTGTCCTGCTACAAATGCGAATACTGCGGCGGCTGGCACCTGACGTCGCACCCTTGGAAATAGACCCCGCATCGGCACGGCACTGGCGAAGCGCCAGCCATCGTGCGGAAGCTACGGACGCGGCGGCACCAAAACGTCGTAGCGGACGGCCTTGCCCGCAAGCTGATAGCTCGGCTTAACGCCGGCAAGCAGCGGCCCCTTCACCGGCCGCTTGATAACGACCTTGCGCGGCCGCGCCGCAAGCGCAGCTTCGACCAGCGTCTCCTCATCGGCGCACGGCTGTTCCAGATGGTGCAAAAGTTGAAACTTCTTTTTCACCGCCGCGCTCTTGGTGCGCTCGGGAAACATGGGGTCCAGATACACCACGTCGGGAGCGGTGAGCTCGCCCTGCCCGATCAGCTCGGCTGTATGGCGAAGGCCGGCAATGCTATCCTCGCCCGCATGTAAGCGCATGCGCGCCACGGCAGCCGCAAGCGCCGGATCATCTGCCGCGCGATCCAAAGCATCCTTGAGGAGCGCCGCGATCACGCAATCCTGTTCATACAGATCGACGGTAAAGCCCGCGGCCGCCAGCAGCAGCGAATCCTCACCAAAGCCCGCCGTGGCATCAATCGCCCATGGGCGCTCGATGCCTTTTGTGCGCGCAACCTTTACCAGCAGCTCTTGCTGCAGGCGGCCCTGCTTGAGTCGTGGCAGCATGCGGCCAAAATCGGCGCGCAGTTCCATCGTGCCGTCGGTGAGCGTGAGGCCCTCGGACTTCCCGGTCAGCTCAAGCCCCGCGGCCCGAGCAACAGAAAAGGGATCGACGACGCCCATGGACACTCCTTAGCAAACAAAACGAATACATGGGCGCCATTCATGTCGGCACCCAACCGTCCGTTATTGTCCCACATGCGACATGGTCCACAGCATCCCAATGCAAAGCACCGCCATCAATCCCGTGCACACGGCAGCGATCACAGAATCACCCATGCGCCTTCCCAACGACCGCGGTTCACGCACTTGCTCTGGTCCGTACATCATGGCTCCTCCTTAGACTCACTTCTTATCACGGCCTCATCATCACAGCGCCGCACATGAGCTGCCATCGATTTGACTTACAGCTGGCTTTCCTTTTTGAAAGATTGCCCTGCACAGGCGAGAAGCGCTTTCTAACACACACGCCGTCACGTTGAACTACAATGTGCTTCACGATATGTGCAGCATATGGGACGCGCCAGACTGGCAGCGCCCGAATCGAAAGGACTACCTATGAGCGCCGCGCGCAAGACACTCAAAATCCTTGCCCTCATCTATTTTGTTTTGGGCATCGCCAGCCTCGTCATCGGTATCACCGGCATCGCAACCGGCAAATTTGAATCCGTCTACGGATCGAACGCCATGCTCGCCGCGGTCGTGCTTGTCGCCAAGGGCGTTATCGACCTTGCCGCAGGTGTTGCGGGCATCAAGGGCGCCAACAAGCCTTCGCAGGTGGATGGCGCGTTTAAGCTCGGCATCGTTGCCGCAATCGCCACGATTGCGCAGGCTGTGCTCACCCTTCCCGCGCTCGGCGGCAGCGCCGTCAATATTGGAGCCTTTGTCATCGTGGTCTACGACCTGTTCTTTGTTCAGCAGGCACACGACGTTAAGGCCGAGAACAAGGATCGTCTGTAGGCACCTGCCCCCACAGCTCCCTGCAGCCAAGCAACTAAAAAGGGCCGATCGCGCATCTCCGCGGTCGGCCCTTTACGTTTGCCCAGATAAAACCTGCCAAAATAAACCTGTCCCTTTTTGGTAGGTTAGTGGCGGTACTCGGCGATGATAAAGTCGATATCGGTCTGAAGGGTATCGAGGTTTGCCAGGCGCTCTTTGTCGGCGGGGCGCGTGCGGTAGTAGTAGGGCGTCATCTGGAACACCGCCTCGATGTCAGCCTGGGTCTGGAGGGTGATGGAAGCTGTCACCCGCTGCGTTCCGACCAGTTTAAGCTCGGTGGTCTGTGGCAGCTTTTCGTCGTTGAGATATGGCGTGTCGTAGAGCACCTCCTTGAGGCCAAACAGATGCCGAGCACCCGGCACCACGGTGTAGAGCGAGCCCTCGGGCGCCAGCACGCGGGCAAACTCACGCTCGTTAAAGGGAGCGAAGAGCTCGGTCACCATATCGAAGGCGCCGTCCGCCACGGGGATGTCCTTCATGTTGGCCACGAAGTAGGTCGCATCGCCGCGCTTGGCAGCCAGGCGCACCATCTCCTTGCCCAAGTCGAACCCGTAAGCATCTACGCCCGATACCGCGCCCATGGCGCTGGTGTAGTAGCCCTCGCCACAGCAAATGTCGAGCAAGGTCATAGGACCGTTCGCAGACGCAGCACGCCCAGTCGCCCGCTCGCGCACCAGCTCGACCATTGCGTCGCGCAACGGCGCGTAGTATCCACGGTTCAGAAAGTCACGACGGCTGCGCGCTTGCGACTTGGGATCGCCCATGGAGTCGCCGCTCTTGGACGAGCGCAGCAGATATAGATAGCCCTCGCGCGCACGGTCAAACCGGTGTCCGCCCGCGCATGCAGCACCGCGCTCGTCGTCCACCAACGGTTCATGGCAAACGGGACACAACAACATGGCAACTCCTTAGCGCGAACAACACAACGCCCACCATTGTCGCACGCCTTCCCCACCTAGTCATAGAAGAGACAAGGAGTGTCCCCAGCTGCCGACAGAAAAGGAACGTCCCTAAGTGCCGGCTGGCTGCATTAGGAGTATCATCGTCTGCGCAAATAAGCACGAAAGAGCATATTAGAGATTGAGAGCGTATGACAGACACCGCATCTAAGCACATTGACATGACCACCGGCTCGCTATGGCGCAATATTCCCCTGTTCGCCTTCCCCGTGGCCGCCACGAGCATCTTGGAGCAGCTGTCGAACCTCATCGCCACGGTCATCATCGGTAACTTCTCGGGCGACCAGGGAACCCTCGCCATGGCGGCGGTCGGCTCCAATGTTCCGCTTACCAGTCTTATGCTCAACCTTTTTATTGGCATGTCGCTTGGCTCCAACGTGGTCATCGCCAACGCTATCGGTCGCAACGATCAGAACATGGTCAAACGCGCCGTCCATACCTCGATTTTAATGGCGCTCGTGGGCTTTGTCGTCATCGCACTGGGCGAGATCTTTGCCGAGCCCATGCTCGCCGCGCTCAACGTTCCCGCCGAAACCATGCCGCTCGCATCGCTCTACCTGCGCGTCTTTTTGCTCAGCATGCCATCGATCTTGCTCTACAACTTTGAGGCCGCAATTTTCCGCTCCGTCGGCATCACCCGCATGCCGCTGCAGGCGCTCGCCGTGTCCACCGTCCTCAACATTGGACTGGACCTTATCTTTGTCCCCGTACTCCACTGGGGCGTCGCGGGCGTCGCCATCGCCACCGCCATCGCCTACACCGTCAGCGCCGGCACGCTCTTTGTCCACCTGCTCAAGACCGACTCCGTCGTCCGCGTCACCCCACGCGACTTAGGCTTAGACCCCGTCGCCCTCAAGCGCATCGTCAAAATCGGGCTGCCCGCCGGCATCCAAAGCGCTGTCTTTGCCGTCGCCAACATCATCATCCAGTCCGCCATCAACAGCCTGGGCACCGAGGTCATGGCGGCATCCAGCGCTGCCATGAGCCTGGAGTACGTGTGCTACAACCTGCTCAACAGCTTTAGCCAGGCTTGCACCACCTTTGTGGGACAAAACCACGGTGCCCGCCAGATCGACCGCTGCACCAAGACGCTCAAGGTCTGCCTGGTCGAAGGCGGTATCGTCGCGCTCACCACCATCGTCATCATCGTCGGTCTGGGGCGCGAGATCCTGGCGCTCTTTAACAGCGATCCCAGCATCGTCTCGATCGGCTATATCCGCGTGTGCTCGATCTTCCCGGCATACGCCTTTAGCATGTTCTACGAAAACATGTCCGGTTACCTGCGCGGCTTTGGCATCTCGCTCATGCCCGCCCTCATCACCATGATCTGCGTCTGCGGCATCCGCTTCTATTGGGTATTCTGCGTGTTCCCGCACTTCCGCACCTTTGCGAACATCATGATGGTCTACCCCATCAGCCTGGGCACCACAGCATTCTTTATGGTCGTGGCGGTGCTACTTTGCCACCCGGCACGCACCTACCGTCTAGCACAAGCCAAAGCGACAGCCCGCTAATCGCCACGCTCAACGTCACGCCAGTCATTAATTGACAATATGCGAGCTCATATAGTCGATAAAGTGCCTCGTGGCGATAGGCATGGTGTCCCAGCTGCGCCAGGCCGCCACTACGTCGCGCGAGGGGGCATGCACGATGGGACGTACGCGAATATCGGCCTGCATACCCTCGACGGTACGGCGATACAGCATGCTCACGCCTAGGCCCTCCTCCACCATCGCCATGATGGTGTAGTCGTCGGTCACCTCGCTCGTCACGTGCGGCGACAGCCCATGCGCCGCGAATGCATCGAGCACCAGGCTCTGTTCGCCCTCGTCCAGCAGCACAAACGGCTCGGACGCCAGGTCGGCGAGCGTCACCTTTTCCTTTGCCGTCAGCGGATGCGCGGTCGGCAGCAGCGCCACCAACTCGTCGTGATAGACCACGCGCTTCTCGAGCCCAGCGGTAAATCCGCGCGCCGTAAAGCAAAAGTCAACCACGCCATCGTGCACCCACTGGGCGTTGCGCGTGTAATCGCCCTGCTTGAGGGTAAAGTGCACGCCCGGGTGCAGGGCCCCAAAGTCGCGAATCACGCGCGGCAACACGGTACGGCTCACGTTGGTAAACGTCGCAATGCGAATATCAGTCGAGGAGAGTCCCAGCAACTCCTGGCGTTTGCCCTCGAGCTCGGCCTCGGCAGTTACGATCTGGCGCAGATACGGCAGATACTGCTTACCGTCGCGCGTAAGCGAGACACCCTGCTTGCCGCGCTCGATAAGCGTGGTACCCAGCTCGCGATCGAGCGCCTTGACGGCCTGGCTCACCGCACTTTGCGTATAGCCCAGCTCGTCCGCCGCGCCCTTAAGACTGCCGTGATCGACCACCATACAAACAATCTGATACCGCGATGCCATCGTACCTCCACATCGATGTAGCCGTAAAACGTTTTGCCAGCGCTTTTTCTAGTAGCATTAGTATTTCTTAATCATACTGAAGATACATTCGCTTTACTACATCCATATCTGGGAGCAGAATCCTTTTTGCGAAACCGTTCTGTAACAAAAGGAGTCCCATGGATCGCAAAAAAGCAATCGCGCTCTCATTTTCCGTTCCCGTTGCATGGGGCTTTTCGTACCCCCTTATGAAGATCGGCATGGACAGCATGAACGCCACGAGCATCGTTGCGCTGCGCTGCATCATCGCCTTTGCGGCTTGCCTGCTGCTCTTCCACAAGCACGCGCTGCGCATCAACCGCGACGTGATGATTCGCTCCGCCATCATCGGCGCCATCATGGCAACCGAGCTCACCTGCATGTGCCTGGGCTCTAGCCTTACCTCCGCCTCCACCGCCGGCTTTTTGCAGAGCCTGACGGTCGTAATCGTGCCGTTTGCCAACGCGGCTCTGCTGCGTCGCGCCCCCGAGCGCAAGGTGCTCATCGGAACCGCCATCGTCACCTGCGGTATGC
>USHF01000098.1 GCA_900554465.1 uncultured Collinsella sp. | reverse complement strand
TACACGTAAGGAGTCGTCGGCAGCGTCAGATGTGTATAAGAGACAGTGGCTACACCGTGCCGCGCGAGGGCAAGGATGCGCCGACCGTGGTCTACAAACGCGTCGTCGAGGATTTCGGCGCCACGAATCCGCTGTCGCAGTCGTGCGTGCCCTATGCGCAGCTGGTTCACGACCGCCTGTCTATCGAGATTCTGCGCGGCTGCGCTCGCGGCTGTCGTTTTTGCCAGGCCGGCATGACGTATCGCCCGGTGCGTGAGCGTTCGGCCGACCAGATCGTCTCGTCGGTGATCCAGGGCCTGGAAAAGACCGGCTATGACGAGGTGTCGCTTACCTCGCTTTCGACGACCGACCACTCCTGCATCCGCGATGTGCTCGGTCGCCTTAACCGCCGTCTGGAAGACACGGGCATTCGCGTGTCCATTCCCTCGCAGCGCCTGGATTCGTTTGGCGTGGATATGGCCGAGTCGGTCGCCGGCGAAAAGAAGGGCGGCCTGACGTTCGCGCCCGAGGCGGGCAGCCAGCGTATGCGCGACATCATCAACAAGAACGTGACCGAGGAGGACTTGGATCGCGCGGCCAAGGCAGCCTTCGAGGCCGGCTGGAACCGCATGAAGCTCTACTTCATGATGGGCCTTCCCGGCGAGCGCGATGAGGACATCGTGGCTATCGCCAACCTGGCCGATCACGTGCTGGAGCTTGGCCGTTCCGTGGTGCCCAAGGCGCGCCGCGGGTCTATCTCGGTGTCTATCTCGGTTTCGGTGTTCATCCCCAAGGCGGCAACGCCCTTCCAGTGGTGCCCGCAGCTCGATTACGACGACGTCAAGCGCCGCCAGAAGCTGCTCATCACGAGCGTTCGTAACCGTGCCGTCCGCGTGCATTACCACGATGCCGAGACCTCGCTCATCGAGGCTGCGCTCTCCCGTGCCGGTCGCGATATGACGCCGGTCATCATCGATGCCTGGCGTGCGGGCTCGCGCTTCGACGCCTGGGTGGAGCACTTTTCGCTCGACAACTGGAAGGAGGCCGCTGCCAAAAACGGCATCGACCTCAACGAGCTCGTGCACCTGCCCTATGAGCTGGACTGGCGTCTGCCCTGGGAGCACGTGAGCCCCGGCTGCTCGCGCGGCTTCCTCGAGCGCGAATACCGCCGTTCGCTCGAGGGCGTCACGACGCCCGACTGCACCCGCACGTCGTGCACCGGTTGCGGAATCTGCCCCACGCTCCACGCCAAGAATGTATTGATGGGTGATCGCGCATGAGTGAGCGTTTGACCGACAATCCCACGCTCTTTAGGCTGCGCGTTCGCTACGGCAAGCGTGATCGCCTCAAGTACCTGGGCCATTTGGAACTAATCCATACCATTGAGCGTATCGTGCGCCGTGCGGGCCTGCCCTATGCCGTGACGCAGGGTTTCTCACCGCATATGCGCGTGGGCTTTTCGTCGGCGCTGCCCGTGGGCACGTCGTCGACCTGCGAGTGGTATGACCTGTTTATGACCGAGTTCGTCGCGCTTGACGAGGCCTTTGAGCGTCTGGCCGCTGCATCGCCTGCCGATCTGGCGCCTATCGAGGCTGCCTACATCGACGTGCGCACGCCGGCGCTCACGGCTCAGCTCACGCGCCTGTCGTATCGCATCGACCTGCACCTGGATCCCGAGGCGCCCGTGAGCGCCGATGAGGTACGCGCCGCGATCGACACGTTGCGTGCGGACCATGGCATCGACTACGCGCGCGGCAAAAAGAGCAAGCGCTTGGATTTGGATCACACGCTCGTGGGCTATGAGCTCACGGCGGGGGAGCGCCCTGACCATTTGGTGCTCATGCTCGACACCCATGCCGACAACGAGGGCTCCATGCGTCCGGAAATTTTGCTTTCCGCTGCTGATGTTTTGTTGCAGGGCTTGACCCCGGGCGTGGATGCACCTATTATTTCCACCGGTATGCAAGACCTCGTGACCATCTGCTCCTACGATGTCGAGCGTCAGAATCAAGCATGCGAGGACGACGAGGGCCGACTCGTCAGCCCCATACCTGTGCGAACTTGTGGATTTGCTCCACATACTCGTTGACGGGGGTATTTTCGCCTGCTACTATATTCGGCTGTTGCACTAACTGATGCATGAAGGGCAAGTAAACATGTACGCAATCGTTAACACGGGCGGCAAGCAGTACAAGGTCGCCACCGACGATGTCATCACCGTCGAGAAGATCGAGGGCAATGAGGGCGACAAGGTCACCCTGCCGGTCATCTTCCTCAACGATGGTAAAAAGATCGTCACCGATCCCGACAAGCTGGCCAAGGCCAAGGTTACCGCTCAGATCGTTGAGCAGTTCAAGGGCGAGAAGCAGCTGGTCTTCAAGTTCCACAAGCGTAAGCGCTATCGTCGTCTGAAGGGTCACCGTCAGCAGCTCACCAAGCTGAAGATCGTGAAGGTCCAGGCTACGTCCCGCGCCAAGAAGGCTGTCAAGGCAGAGGCCGAGGCTGTTGCCGAGGCTCCCGTCGCCGAGTAGATTACACTCGTAACGAAAGAGTAGGTATACACAATGGCACACAAAAAAGGACTCGGTTCCTCCCGTAATGGCCGTGACTCCCGCGGTCAGCGCCTTGGCACGAAGCGCTATGCCGGCCAGACGGTAACCACGGGCACGATTCTCGTCCGTCAGCACGGCACGCACATCCACCCGGGTGAGAACGTTGGCCGTGGCAAGGACGACACGCTGTTCGCGCTGGTCGACGGTACCGTTGAGTTCCACAAGGGTATCAAGCACAGGGTCAGCGTACGCCCGCTCGCGAACGCGTAATTCACCCTTCATAGAGCACATATGTGGGAGGCACTTGAGTTTTAGGATTCAAGGGTCTCCCTCTTTTTGTAGGAGGCGATTCTGTTGTCACAGTTCACCGATATCAGCCGCATTAACGTGTGCGGCGGCGACGGCGGAGCCGGATGCATGTCGTTTAGGCGCGAGGCATTTGTCCCCAAGGGCGGCCCCGATGGCGGCGACGGCGGTCGTGGCGGCAATGTCGTCATCCAGGCCGATGCTCAGCTGTCTTCGCTGATCGATTACCGCTTTAAGCATCACTTCCGCGCCGAGCGCGGCACGCACGGGCAGGGTGCCCGTCGTAACGGTAAGAGCGGCGAGGACCTTATTCTCAAGGTTCCCATGGGTACCGTGGTGCGCGAGCTCGACCCCGAGACGCAGACCCCGATGTTCGAGATTGCCGACTTGGTGCATGATGGCGAGCGCGTCGTTGTGGCGCCCGGCGGTGCTGGCGGTCTGGGCAATACGCACTTTGTGACGTCGGTGCGCCGCGCGCCCGCATTCGCCCAGCTGGGCGAGCCGGCCGAGGAGCACTGGATTGAGCTCGAGATGAAGCTCATGGCTGATGCCGCGCTCGTGGGCTTCCCCTCGGTGGGCAAGTCCTCGCTTATCGCGCGCATGAGTGCCGCCCGACCCAAGATCGCCGACTATCCGTTTACCACGCTCGTGCCCAACCTGGGTATGGTGCGTGCCGACGAGTACTCCTATGTCGTTGCCGACGTCCCCGGCCTCATCGAGGGCGCGAGCGAGGGCAAGGGCTTGGGCCACCAGTTCCTGCGCCACATCGAGCGTACGGCGATCATCATGCATGTCGTCGACATGACGGGCGGTTTTGAGGATCGCGACCCGGTTGAGGATTACCGCATCATCAACCGTGAGCTCGAGCAGTATGGCGCCGAGCTTTCGGAGCGTCCGCAGATCGTCGTCGCCAACAAGTGCGATGCGCCGGGCACGGCCGACAAGATTGCCGACCTTAAGCGCGCCGCGCTCGACGATGGACATATGTTCTTTGCCGTGTCCGCCGTGACGGGCGCCGGCCTCAACACGCTGATGCTTGCCGTGGGCGAGCAGGTGGCTAAGCTGCGCGCCGAGCTGGCGGTCTCCGATGAGCCGGTCGATCTGCGCGACGAGGAGTGGGAGCGCCGTCGCCTGCAGCGCGAGAAGCGTTTCCGCATTGTTCAGGAAGAGCCCGGTGCCTTCCGCGTGGTCGGTCGCGCCATCGAGCGCATGGTTATCCAGACCGACTGGGAAAACGAGGAAGCCGTCATCTACCTGCAGCACAAGTTTGCGCGTATGGGTGTTGACGACGCGCTCGAGAAGGCCGGCTGCCGTGCGGGCGACGAGGTCCGCATTTGCCAGCGCGCCTTTGACTTTGAGGGCGCCGAGGACTTCTCGGAGTACGAGGAGCTCGAGGACGCTGGCGAGGACGTTGCCGTTGAGGCCCTTGACGTGACCGATGCTCCGGATGAGGGCGTCGAGGTTGTCGATGCGGCGGATGCCGCGGACGATGCCGAGACCTCGGAGGGCGAGTAAGCCATGTCGCTGCGCGGTGGAATCGGTTTGCCCGAGCTGCCCATAAAAGAGGGCAAAGAGTTTCGGCTTGGCATTATGGGCGGCACCTTCGACCCGATTCATTACGGGCACTTGGTGACTGCCGAGCAGGCGCGCGAGTCGCTCGACTTGGACGCTGTGCTCTTTATGCCGGCCGGCTCTCCTGCCTTTAAACTCGACAAACCGGTGACGCCTGCTGAGGACCGTTATGCCATGACGGTTCTCGCCACCGCCGCGAATCCGGCTTTTTTGGCGAGCCGTTTCGAGATCGACCGTCCGGGCGTGACCTATACTGCCGATACGCTTCATGCCCTTCGCGACTTTTACCCGACGCAGGTAAAGCTCTACTTTATTACGGGCGCCGATGCGATTATCGATATTGTGACCTGGCATGATGCCGAACGAATCGCTGAGCTTGCTACCTTTATTGCGGCGACGCGACCGGGCTTTGATATCGATACGGCGCGTGCCCGAATCAAAGAGTCGGGGCTGCCGTTCGACGTGCGCTATATTCAGATTCCGGCGCTGGCGATCAGCTCGACGAACATTCGTAAGCGAGTTGCCCGCGGCATGAGCGTGCGCTATCTTACGAGCGAGTCTGTGCTCGGCTACATTCGCAAGCGCAGTTTGTATGTCGATCTGGGTCAAGAAGATTTTGAGTGATGGGGGCTACGTTGTCGGTAGAGGATCAGTTTGAGGGCGATGAGCGCGCGCTGCTCAAGCGCATTCAAGAGCTGCTCGATGTTCGCATGAAAGATAAGCGCAAGCGCTATGTGCATTCGCTGGGTGTTGCCGAGACCGCACTTCATCTGGCCGAGGTCTACGGCGTTGACCGCTTTGATGCGGCTGCCGCCGGCTTAATTCACGACTGGGACAAGGTTCTTTCCGATGACGAGCTCGTGGCCCGCGCGCTTCACTATGGCATCAAGGTTGCCGGCTCTCCTTCCGCCGCGACGCCGCTTTTGCATGGCCCTGTTGCCGCCTATGAGCTTCCGCAGCTTTTTCCCGAGCTGTCGCCGGCTGTTTTCCAAGCTGTCGACCGTCACACCGTGGGTGCCTGCGACATGACGCCGCTCGATATGGTGGTCTTTGTGGCAGATGCCATCGAGCCCAACCGTCACGGCGACTATGCCCATGCGCTGCGCAAGATGGTGGGGAAGTCCTCGCTCGATGAGTTGTTCTTCTCCTGTTTTGCGCAGGGTCTGGTCTATGTGATCCAGTCCGGGCGCTATCTTTATCCCACGGCTATTACGATTTACAACCATTACGCCCAGCTGCGCTAGCTCGGGTGTGTCTAGAAAG
Organism: uncultured Collinsella sp.; assembly: GCA_900554465.1. Classification (GTDB taxonomy): domain Bacteria; phylum Actinomycetota; class Coriobacteriia; order Coriobacteriales; family Coriobacteriaceae; genus Collinsella. Next base: position 142 of record USHF01000098.1, on the reverse strand, counting down.
AGGTATTCCATGGCCGACGAGACCATGACTGACGAGCAGATTCTTGAAGGTGTGGAGCACAAGAGTTTCGTTGCCACGTCCGACCGCACCGCCTGTCTCTTATACACATCTGACGCTGCCGACGACTCCTTACGTGTAGATC
>USHF01000097.1 GCA_900554465.1 uncultured Collinsella sp. | reverse complement strand
GCAGCGTCAGATGTGTATAAGAGACAGGCCCTCCATCGTCGTCGGCATGTTCGGCTTTCTGGTGTTCTCGGTGCAGCTGGGCTGGAAGTACTCCATCATCTCCGGCGCCGTCGCGCTCACCATGTTCAACATCCCCATCCTGGTGCGCGTGATTCAGCAGGCGCTCGAGGACGTGCCGCAGGCCCAGCGCGATGCGTGCCTGGCCATGGGCCTCACTCGCTGGGAGGCCACACTGCACATCCTGATTCCCGAGGCCATGCCCGCCATCGTGACCGGCATCGTGCTTTCGGCCGGCCGCGTGTTTGGCGAGGCCGCGGCGCTGCTCTTTACCTCGGGCATGAGCTCGCCGGTCCGCCTCAACTTCTTGAGCTTTAACCTGTCGAGCCCCACCTGCGCCTGGAACGTGTTCCGTCCCGGCGAGTCGCTGGCCGTGCACATCTACAAGATCTATGGCGAGGGCAGCCCCGAGGCCCAGCAGATCGTCTGGGGCACCGCGGCACTGCTGATGATTTGCGTGCTGCTGTTTAACGTAGTCGCCCGTATCGTGGGCAAGCAACTGGCAAGGAAGATGACGGCCGAATGAGCGATATGAATGCAACGCCCGCAACCGAGGCGGCCACGTCCGACACCCCCCAGGACTTTCTGTCGAGCGTGGGGGAGAGCGAGAGGCGCGTGCGCGTGAGCGGCAAGGCCGTGAGCGACGAGGTCGTGCTCTCCGCCAAGGACGTCAACGTGTACTATGGCGACCACCATGCGCTGCACAATACGTCGCTCGACTTCCACAAGGGTGAGATCACGGCGCTCATCGGGCCTTCGGGCTGCGGCAAGTCGACCTTCTTGCGTAGCCTCAACCTGATGAATCGCGAGATTCGCCGCTGTCGCGTGGAGGGCGAGATCAACTACCGCGGGCGCAACGTGAACACCAAGACCGAGAACACGTACGAGCTGCGTCGCTCCATCGGCATGGTGTTCCAGCAGCCAAACCCCTTCCGCAAGTCCATTCGCGACAACATCACCTTTGCGCCCAAGCGCCACGGCATCACCGACCGTGACGAGCTCGACCGCATGGTCGAGGAAAGTCTGCGCGGTGCCGCGCTGTGGGACGAGGTCAAAGACAAGCTCGACAAGAGCGCCTACGCGCTTTCGGGCGGTCAGCAGCAGCGTCTGTGCATTGCGCGCACGCTGGCGCTCAACCCCGACGTAATCCTGTTTGACGAGCCCTGCTCGGCGCTCGACCCCATCTCGACGCTGGCGATCGAGGACCTCATGTCGTCGATCGTGGCCGACCGCGCCATCGTCATCGTGACGCACAACATGGAGCAGGCGTCGCGCGTGTCCAACCGCACGGCGTTTTTCTACATGGGCGATATGGTCGAGTACGACGAGACCGACGAGATTTTCCAACGGCCCAAGGATAAGCGGCTGAATGATTACCTCACCGGCATGTTCTCCTAGTCCGGGACATGCTTGAGGCCCGCGGCGGCCACGGTTGCCGCGGGACTGATTGGAGAGGCGGGTCATCTCTTGCGGGAGATGGCCCTCCTTTTTGTGTCGTGTGCTGGTGCGCTTGCCCAAAACCACCACGAAGGCGCCCGTCCCCTTTGTGGTGGTTTTCGCTATCATGGAGAACGTTGAATTTCTACGAAGGAGCAGGGCATATGGCGATTCTTTTGGGATGCGATTCCGTCAGCCTAGAGTTTCCCACCAAGCATATTTTCGATAGCGTGACGCTCGGCGTGGGCGAGGGCGATCGCATTGGTATTGTCGGTAAAAACGGCGACGGCAAGTCGACGCTGCTGAGCGTGCTCGCCGGCACGCTGGAGCCCGATGACGGACGCGTGACGCACCGCCGCGGCATCACGATCGGTCTACTCGGCCAAAAGGACCAGCTTGTCGATACCGATACCGTGCATCATGCCGTTGTGGGTGACGCCCCCGAGTACGAGTGGGCGTCGAGCCCCCGTACGCGCCAGATCCTCGCCGGCCTCATTAGCGATGTGCCCTGGGAGGGCATGGTAGGCGAGCTCTCGGGCGGTCAGCGCCGCCGCGTGGACCTCGCGCGCCTGCTGATCGGCGACTATGACGTGCTCATGCTCGATGAGCCCACCAACCATCTGGACATGCGCACCATCAACTGGCTTGCGCGTCACTTAAAGGCCCGCTGGCAGCGTGGTCAGGGCGCGATGCTCGTGGTCACGCACGATCGCTGGTTCTTGGACGAGGTCTGCACCAGCATGTGGGAGGTTCACGACGGCCAGGTCGATCCCTTCGAGGGCGGTTACTCCGCATATATCCTTCAACGCGTAGAGCGCGACCGCATGGCCGCCGTCACCGAGGAGCGCCGTCGCAACATGGCGCGCAAGGAGCTCGCGTGGCTGAGCCGCGGCGCCCAGGCTCGTTCCACCAAGCCCAAGTTTCGCGTTGAGGCTGCTCGCGAGCTGATCGCCGACGTGCCGCCCGTACGTGACGAGCTAGAGCTCAAGCGCCTGGCCGTGAGTCGCCTGGGCAAGCAGGTTATCGATGTGGTCGACGTGGACGCCGGCTATGCGGATGCCGATGGCACGTCCAAACAGGTGCTCACCGATGTGACCTGGCTCATTGGTGCGGGCGATCGCTATGGTCTTTTGGGCGAGAACGGCGCCGGCAAGTCCACGTTGCTCGACGTGATTCAGGGCAAGATCGCGCCCCTGCGCGGTCGCGTGAAGATTGGCCAGACGGTGCGCTTTGGCGTGCTGTCGCAGCAGCTCGAGGAACTCGAGCCCTACATGGGCGACACGATTCGCGAGGTGCTCAGCAACTATAAGAAGTATTATGTCATCGACGGCAAGGAGACCTCGCCCGAGAAGCTCTGCGAGCGCCTGGGCTTTACGACGCAGCAGCTCTGGAGCCGCATCGGCGATCTTTCGGGCGGCCAGCGCCGTCGCCTGTCGCTGCTGCTGACGATCCTGGACGAGCCCAACGTGCTTATCCTGGACGAGCCCGGCAACGACTTGGATACCGACATGCTGGCGATTGTCGAGGACCTGCTCGACGGCTGGCCGGGCACGCTGATCCTGGTGACGCACGACCGCTTCTTGATGGAGCGCGTGACCGACCAGCAGTGGGCGCTGCTTGACGGTCATCTGACGCATATGCCCGGCGGCGTCGACCAGTACCTGCGCCTGTGCAACGCTACTGCCGAGGGCGAGCCCGTGGGCGCGCCGAGCGCCAAGACCGGCACGTTCGACACCGGCGCCGCAGCGGTTGCAGCCGAAAAGCCCAAGTCGAGCGGCCAGCCCAACGGACTTTCCAATGCCGAGCGCCAGAAGCTCCGCCGCGAGGTGAGCTCGCTCGAGCGCAAGATGGAGACGCAGCGCGCCCGCGTGGAGGAGGCCGAGGCCGCCATGGCCCAGGTCGATCCCACCAACTACACGGCGCTGGGCGAACAGCAGGCAAAGATCGACGAGGCCCATGCCGCCATGGACGAGCTGGAGATGGCGTGGCTCGAGGCGAGCGAAAAGCTCGAGGGCGAGGAGTAGGCGAGGATGATCAAGGCCGCGTTTTTCGATATCGACGGCACGTTGCTGAGCTTTAAGACCCATCGGATTCCGGCGTCGGCGCAGCAGGTGCTCGACAGCTTTCATGAGCAGGGGATTGCGTGCGTGATCGCCACGGGTCGCCCGACCTATCAGATGCCCGATTGGCTGTTCGATCTTGGTTGGGATGCGTACATCACGCTTTCGGGTCAGCACTGTTTTGATGCCAAGGGCGTTTACCGCAGCTGCCCGATCGATTCGGACGACGTCGCGGCGATTGTGGACCAGGTGGCGCAGGGGCGCTATGACTCGCTGTGTATGCAGGGCGAGAACTCGTTTGTGAACCGCCTGTCCGAGCGCGTGGTGACGGCCGGCAGCAACGCGGGGATTGTCTACCACGAGGAACCGTTTGAGCATGCCTTCGATGCGCCGGTCTACCAGTTCTGCCCCTTTGTGGACCCTGCCGACGAACATATCGTGACCGATGCGGTGTCGCATTCGCTCACTACGCGCTGGTGCGACCTGTTCTGCGACATTATTCCCGCTAACGGCGGCAAGGACCTGGGCGTGGCAGCGACGCTGGAGCGCCTGGGTGTCGACGCGAGCGAGGCGATCGCCTTTGGCGACGGCGAGAACGACCTGTCGATGTTCTCGGCCGTGGGCACAAGTGTGGCCATGGGCAACGCGCAGGATACCGTGAAGGCCGCAGCGACCTACGTGACGACCGCCGTAGACGACGACGGCATCTACAACGCCGCGAAGCACTTTGGCCTCGTGTAGCTGCGACCCGGCACTTGGGGACGCTCCTTATCTGCCGGCAGCTGGGGACACTCCTTGCGGGGCGTTCCCATTTTGTTTTCATCTCGCACGTTTTGTGAAACGCGGCTAACTTTTTGGTCAATGCAGTAAGACATGGTCAACTTTTGCGGTAAAGTAAGCCAAGGAAAGTATCCAAAGGCTAACTAGCAATCATCGCGAAAGGCGGCCCATGGCCCTACGTGAATCCGGAGAAGACTATCTCGAATCGATCTACGTCCTATCGGAACGTCAGGGCATCGTGCGCTCGATCGACGTTGCCGAATACTTGGGCGTAACCAAAGCAAGCGTCTCTAAAGCCATGGCGGCCTTGGAGAGCACCGGCTACGTGGAGATGGGCAAACGCGACGTGCATCTGACGGAACGCGGTCTTGAGGTTGCCCGTCAAATGTGGGAGCGCCACTGCTTTTTTGTAGGTCTGCTAGAGGACGCAGGCGTAACGCCCGAGGTCGCGTCGCAAGAGGGCTGCCACATGGAGCACTGCCTGAGCGAGGAGAGCTTCGAGAAGCTAAGATCGATGCTGAGACGGGGCAGCGACCGGGATCAGTAACCCCACCAACCAAGTCCAACTCAGACAAGGAACCCCGCCAGCAAGTGATGCCCAAGAACCGCCAGCAACGTCACCGCAGGCCGGGACCGGGCTTGGGTTTGAAAACAATCCGCAGCGCGAGGCCCGCCTTTCCGTTGCTCCGCAGGAGCAGGAAAGGCGGGCCTCATACGCGAGGACGTTTTCAAACCCAAGCCCGGTCCCGGCCGGAAGGACCACAGACGCTACAGGTTCTTGACACCCATCGCGCGCATGGCGTTCAGGATGGCGATGATCGCCACGCCTACGTCGCCAAAGACGGCAAGCCACATGTTGGCGATGCCGAGCGCCGCAAGCACCAAAATCAGCAGCTTAATGCCCAGCGCAAAGATTATGTTCTGCCAAACAATCGACATGGTCTTGCGCGCCACGCGGATCGCGCGGGAAATGTTGGACGGCTTGTCGTCCATCAGCACCACGTCGGCGGCCTCGATCGCGGCGTCCGAGCCCATGGCGCCCATGGCAATGCCCACATCGGCGCGCGTAAGCACAGGCGCGTCGTTGATGCCGTCACCGACAAAGGCGAGCTTGCCCTTGTCACTTTCGGCCGCGAGCAACGCCTCAACGCGCTCGACCTTGTCGCCCGGCAGGAGCTGCGCGTGGAACTCGTCGAGACCGAGTTGCTTGGCCACAGACGCTGCAACCTCCTCGCGGTCGCCCGTGAGCATGACGGTTCGGTTGATACCGGCGGCATGCAGGTCGCGAATCGTTTGCTCCGCATCGGCCTTAACGGTGTCTGCAATCACGATGTGGCCGGCGTACACGCCGTCAACGAGCACGTGGAGGATCGTGCCGACAACCTCGCAGTCCGGTGCTTCAACGCCGGCCGTGGCGAGCATCTTGGCGTTGCCAACGACGACGTGCTTGCCGTCGATGGTTGCCGTCACGCCGTGGCCCCTGTCTCTTATACACATCTCCGAGCCCACGAGACATGCGCAG
>USHF01000096.1 GCA_900554465.1 uncultured Collinsella sp. | reverse complement strand
CGTGGGCTCGGAGATGTGTATAAGAGACAGTCATGGCCAATGCCGGTCACCACGGGCACAGGACAAGCCGCCACCGCGCGGGCAAGCTCCTCGTCATTAAAGGTCATGAGGTCCTCAAAGGAGCCGCCGCCGCGCACCAGCAAAATACAGTCGGGCGCCGGCGTAATGGAAGCGGCGCGGCGCAAGCCATCAATGAGCTCGGCCGGCGCACCCTCGCCTTGAACCTTGGCGCCCACGCAGACAAGCTCGACGAGCGGGTTGCGACGGCGCAGCGTACGCTTGACGTCGTCGATTACCGCACCGGAAAGCGAGGTGACGACCGCCACGCGTGAGCAAAACACCGGGATGCGGCGTTTGCGGGACTCGTCCATCAGTCCCTCGCGGCGTAGCTTTTCGGCCAACTGCGCCACCTGTTGACGCAGCAGACCCTCCCCCGCCAGCGAAAACGAGCGAGCGACAAAGCTCATGCGGCCCGTGGCCTTATAGAGATTGAAGCTGCCCTTAAAGCTCACCTGCATGCCGTCACGCAGATCGAAGGTACGCTTGAGATAGGCGCCCTTCCAGATGATGCAGTCGACGGCGGCCGAGTCGTCTTTAATCTGGAAGTAGCAGTGGCCGCTTCGGGCATTGGGACCACGGAAACCCGTGACCTCGCCCAGGACGGTCAGTTGCGGAATAGCATCGAGCGCACCGGCGGCGATCTCTACCGCCTGGCTCACGCTGAGCTCTTTACGCTCTTGCTCGTCCGAACCGTCGAACTCGGCGGAAACGCTATTGCCGGTTAGATTCCAGCCTGCCACGCAGCCTCCTTTCGTCATCGTGCACAAAGGCTCTGGCCCTGCGCAAATTCAAGTCCAACACATAGTACAGCGCCGCGGGGACACAAATTCCCGCGGCGCCCAGCGACCCAATTTGTTATCGGTTGGAGTTTCTGTTGTAGCGAGCCATAAGATAGAGCAGCTGAATAATCGAGGTGAGCGCCGCAGCCACATAGGTAAGCGCGGCGGCCGTCAGCACCTTCTTGGCACCGTTGACCTGCTTGGGGCTCATACCCGACTGCTCAATATACGCCACGGCGCGCCGGCTAGCATCAATCTCGACCGGTAGCGTAACCAGTTGGAACAGCACGCTAAACGAGAAGAAGATCAGTGCGAGGGTCGTGAGTCCCGCGATGTTCATAAACAGGCCCATGAGCAGCACGATGGTCCAAGTGTTCTGGGTAAAGTTGACGACCGGCACGAGGGCGGTGCGTACCTTCATCATGGCATAGCCGCTTTGACGCTGCGCGGCATGGCCTGCCTCGTGACAAGCGACAGCAACGCTTGCGACCGAGCCGCCCGAACGGTTGGAATCCGACAGATACAGATTGTTGTCCTGCGGGTTGTAGTGGTCGGTAAGCTCACCAGCGACGCCCTTGATACCCACGGCATTGCAGCCGTTGGCGTCGAGCATGCGGCGAGCGACCGTGGCGCCCGTGTCGCCGTCCGAGCGAACCTTGGACCACGTCTTGTACGTCGAATTGATATAGCTCTGCGCGGCAAGGCCAAGCACCGTGCAGACAAGAACAACCAGCAGGTACAGCGGGTCGATACCAAAGCCGTATCCATAGTAATAGGGCATGCGAATTCCTCCGAATCGAGTTACACGTTGGAGGCATTCTACCCACTCAGCAGACTAGGCTTCCCTATAACAACTCAATCTTTCCGTCCTTCACGGTGAGTCCCATATTGCCGGAAAGCAGATCGTCCAGACGCGAGCCCACAAGCTCAAAACGCCAGCCTTCACGCAGGGGGCTCTGCTCGGGATGCTCAATGTAGTCGGCCAGGTCATCGCGCGAGGCAATAACCGAGGTCGCCACTCCCGAGCGTTCGGCAACCAGGCGGATGAGCGCATACATCAGGTCCGTCACGCTCTCCAGCTCCGGCGAGATCTGACGGTGCCCGCGCACCATGAGCGGCAGGCGATCGTGCGGGCAGCTCGCGCCGCGCTTGATGGCCATGAGCGCGCCGTCCACATCGCGCTCCCCCAACTGGTCGGTACCACGAATGCTACGGAACTCCTCAACGCGCACGGGATTGCGCTTAACGAGCGCAAGCAGCGTGTCGTCGGACATGACCCACTTGCGCGGGATGTTACGGCGCTCGGCGCGGTCCTCGCGCCAGGCGGCGAGCTCGCGCGCGATGCCCAACTGGTGACGGCTGCACGAATTGATGCGTTTGACCTTACGGAACGCCTCGTGGCGATCGGCGCGATAGTGCGACTCGTCAGCCAGCGGGCGCAGCTCGTCGAGCACCCAGTCCACGCGGCCCAGCTCGCGCAGGCGGCTCATCATCTCGGTATAGGCGACGATCAGGTACTTGACGTCATCGATCGCGTACTCGATCTGTTTGTCGGTCAGCGGGCGACGCGACCAGTCGGTCAGCGACTCGGTCTTGGGCAGCGAGACGCCGCAAAACGTCTGCACGAGCGCGCCGTAGGAAATCTGCTGGCGTTCGCCCAAAAAGGCGGCGGCCACCTGCGTGTCAAAAATCGGACGCGGCAGCACGCCCACGGTATGGAGCATAACCTCCATATCCTGCGAGCAGGCGTGGAAGACTTTGGTCACGCTCTCGTCGGCCATAAGCTCGGCCAGCGGCGACAGGTCGTCGATCACCAGAGGGTCGACCGCGACGCTCTCGGCAGGGGTGGCAATCTGAACCAAACACAGGCGCGGATGGAACGTGCGCTCGCGCAAAAACTCGGTATCGACGGCAATCGCGTCAAACTCACGGGCGCGCTGGCAAAAGTCGAGTAGAGCCTGATGTGTGGAAATGTACATATCAACCCATCGAATAAGGTTAGGCCCGAAAAACACGGGTAGGATAACGGCATTGTCTTACAACTATACTCGGTTAGTCACAGAACGGGAACGTAAGTATGCGCTGCCTTATCATCCACAACCCGGCATCGGGCCCCAACTCAGATGAAATCTACGCATTCACGCACGCCCTCGCGCAGGGCGGCGACGAGGTCGTGATGCGTTTTATCGGCGATGGCATGGAATCCGAGGACGCCGTGGCAGACGTGCGCGAGTTTGATCGCGTGGTGATTTCGGGCGGCGACGGCACCGTCTCCAACGTGCTCGACCAGATGCGCGGATGCGGCGTCCCCACGCTCGTCTTCCCCTCCGGCACGGCCTGCCTGTTCTTCAACAACATCGGCAATGCCCCTGAGGCGGCGGCGCTTGCCAAGGCTTGCCGCGCCGGTCGCACGGTCAAAGTGGACATGGGCGAGCTCTTTTGGCTCGACGAGAACGGCAGAGAGAAGCGCCACGGCTTTATCATCATCGCCGGCTCGGGCTTCGACGCCGAGATCATGATGAAGGCCGCTCCCACCAAAAACGACATCGGCGAGATCGCCTACTTCCTCTCCGCTCTCGCCACGCCCAACCCCACGGTGGCGCACTTTACCATTGAGCACGACGGCATTGTCGAGGAGCTCGACGGCATCTGCTGCATGGCGGGCAATACCTCGGTCATTCAAAACGACATCAACCTGTTCCCCGACTGCCGCATGAACGATGGCATGGTCGATATTGCGGTCATCGAACCCGTGCGCACCGTTCAGCTGCTGCCTACTGTGATCACCGCTGCGCTTGACCCCGCCGGTAAGGTACTCGGGCGCCCACAGTTCAAGATCATCCAGACCAAGGAAGCCAAGATCACCTGCACCCCGTCACTGGGCATGCAGTTCGATGGCGAGATTATCTCCAGCAATTCGGGCGTCTTTGGAGCCCGCGCGCTTCCGCAATGCCTCGACCTCATCGTCGACGAATTCTCCCCGCTCGGAAAATAGGAGGACCCTATGAACGACAATCCCCTGATCGGCTTTATTGTCATCGTCTTGGCCATGCTCGTCGGTTACGCCATCAACGTGATTCACCGCCGAAAGAAGTAAATCCACATTGGTATGATATTCATCCAGTTATCGCCTCTCCCGCTGTTTATGCATTCGTCAAACAGCGGGGGATTTTCATTTCGGGCATTCCCAGCTACTTTATTCGGCTACAGTAATTACAGGGCGTCTTTATTAAAGTAAAGTTGCAAACTGAGTACGATTAACCGCTCATCGCATATTTCATCACGCTTATCGAGTAAGTTTCTTTCATAGATGAATATTGTTTCCAGTTCGTTACGCTAATGAGGTGTCTTTATTGGCTGAAGCCCTCTGGCGACAGAGGGCTTTCGCACGCTGGGAGGGAAAATGAGGAAAACTCGCCCCGTCAACGCGCTCAAGAAGCTTGGCATAGGCCTTGCATTTGGAGCTGCAACCATCATGTCCATGCCGACCTCTGCACTCGCTTGCACGCAGGTCTACATGGGCAAAAACCTTACGGCCGACGGCAACACGTACTACGGCCGTTCCGAGGACTATGGCCCGCGCTATCTTAAGCACTTTGGCATTGAGCCCTCTCACGGCCCGGGACATACGTACAGCTCGGACGAGTCTTCGTTCATGTACACCTCGACCAAGACCACGTATCGCTACACCTATGTACGCGACCATCCCTCGCAGTGGGATGAACGCTGGGATGCCTACTCTGAAGCAGGCATCAACGAGAAGGGCGTATCCTGCTCCGCCACGCTAAGCACCAGTATGAATGCAGATGCCGAGACAGCAGACCCCCTGACTAAAACCGGCATCGGCGAGTACAACTACGCCAGCGTCATCCTGGGCGAGAGCGCCACGGCCCGCGAGGGCGTCGAGCTCCTCGGCAGCCTGATTGACGAGCAGGGCGTCTGCTCCAACGACCAGATCATCATCGCCGACAACAACGAGACCTGGCTATTTGCCGCGCTTTCCGGTCACCAGTGGATCGGCATGAAGCTCGCCGACGACGTCGCCTCGATCAACCCCAACATCGGCAACCTCAACTACGATGTCGACCTCAACGACCCCGAGAACTGCCTGCACTCCGAGGGCATCGAGTCCATGCCTAAGGAGAAGGGCTTTGCCGAGTACACCGACGGCAAGTTCGACGTCGCCGCAACCTATGGCGAGACCATTCAGAATTCCGGTATGCACCAGTGGACCCGCTACGTCCAGGGCCGTAACTACTTTGGCAACGAGCTCCAGGAGGGCACCGACTACGAGATCGTCAAGGACGAGCGCGAAGAGGCTCGCGCCACGACCGGCGCCCTGGTCCACGAGATGCAGCCGCTGTTCTTCCAGCCTGGAAAGAAAGACTGGGCTACCTTTGAGATGATTCGCTCTCTCGGTAACCGTGGCGAGAATACCCCGGGCCTTAACGCCAACACTGACGGTGCCTATGCCATCGGCACCGAGCGCAACACCGAGATTCACGTCTTCCAGGTTCGCAACGGTCTTGATCCCCAGGTTGCAACAATCCAGTGGGAAATGCTCTCCCGCGCCGCGTACTCCGTCGCCATCCCCTTCTACTCCGCGCTGATTACCGAGGTTAGCCCGTATTTCAGCGACCAGACCGTCTCCTTCGACCACTGCAAAGAGACGGACATCGTGAACAACGAGGAGCCCGAGAACTCCATCAACTACGTCCTCATGGACATCAGCTCCCTCTGCTTTGAGAATCCCGATACCCTTGGTATCAGCGTCCGCTCCTACCTCGATGCACTCCAGAACGAGCTCATCGAACAGAACAAGGAAGTCGACGCCGCCATGCTGGCCGAGACGACCACCGAGGGCCGCACCGCTCTGGCCAACAAGGCCGGCAAGGCTGCCACCGAGAACACCTACGTCAAGTGCAAGGCCCTGCTCCAGGAGATGCGCGCCTATCAGAAGGCCGGAAACTTTGACGAGCCCTTCACCCCGAGCGACCTGAACACCGAGACCAACGGCCTCAAGGTGTCCATCACTTACGCCAAGGATGCTCTTGCCACCGATCCGGTCACCCCGGATCAGCCCGGCACCCCCGAGCAGCCCGGCACCCCC
>USHF01000095.1 GCA_900554465.1 uncultured Collinsella sp. | reverse complement strand
GTAAGGAGTCGTCGGCAGCGTCAGATGTGTATAAGAGACAGCGTTTTCTTCCGTCCCCAGCGGATCGACCTTGGAAGGGGGTGAGCGCCATGCCTAAGACATCCGTTCAGGCCCGTCCCACCAATCTGACGCAGACGCTTCGCCGCCTGCTCTCCTACATGGGGCATGCCAAGTTCTCGTTGCTCGCGGTGGGCGTGCTCGCCTCCGTCGCCGCCATCGCGAGCCTCGCCGGCACCTACATGGTGCGCCCCATCGTTAACGGTTTGGCCACGGGCGGGGAGGAACTGCTCGCCAAGCAGGTCATCCTGACGGCGATCATCTACGCCGCGGGCGTGCTCTCGGCTCTGGGCTACTCGCAGATTATGGTGCGCGCGGCCCAGCGCGTGGTCTCCGATATTCGTCGCGACCTGTTCGCGCACATCCAGACGCTGCCGCTCGGTTATTTTGACAGCACGCGCTCGGGCGACATCATGAGCTTTTTCACCAACGACGTCGACACCGTCTCCGAGGCGCTCAACAACAGCTTTGCCAACGTGATTCAGGCCGCCATTCAGGTTGTGGGCACCACGGCCATGCTCATCATCCTCAACTGGCAGCTCACGATTATCACGCTCGTGTGCGATGCGGCCATTGTGCTGTATGCGCGCTACTCGGGCGCGCGCTCTAAGCGCTTCTTTGCCGCCCAGCAGGCATCGCTTGGCGACTTGGACGGATATATCGAAGAGATGGTCTCGGGCCAAAAGGTCATCAAGGTCTTTAACCGCGAGGCAGCGAATGTTGCCGGCTTCGCCTGCCGCAACGACGAGCTTCGCCGTACCGGCACCGCCGCCGTGAGCTATGCCAACTCCATGGTGCCCATGACCGTCGTGATTGGCTACGTCAACTATGCCATCGTCGCCGTGGCGGGCGGCATGCTCTGCATCAAGGGACTCGCCGATGTAGGTGCGCTCGCGAGCTATCTGGTCTTTGTACGCCAGGCGGCCATGCCCATCAACCAGTTTACGCAGCTTGGCAACTTCTTGCTCAACGCGTTGGCCGGCGCTGAGCGCCTGTTTGCGGCCATGGATCTTGAGCCCGAGGTGGACGAGGGTTGCGTGCAGCTGGTGCAGACGGGCGACGCTGCGTGGGCATGGAAGATTCCCGAGGGCCAGGGCGTGGGCGCGTACGGGCATCTGCATGATGTGGCTGCCGTTAATGAGTCGGGCCGTGCGGTGGCTGCCGACGGTACCGAGCTCACGTGCGGCTTGGTCCCGCTTGCCGGCGACGTGCGCTTCCATGCCGTGAACTTTTCCTACGTGCCGGGCACCCGTGTGCTCACGGACCTCAACCTGTTTGCCAAGCCGGGGCAAAAGATCGCGTTTGTGGGCTCGACGGGCGCCGGAAAGACGACCATCACCAACCTCATCAACCGCTTCTACGAGGTCGATGACGGCGAGATCACGTACGACGGCATCGACGTCAAGCACATTGCCAAGGCCAGCCTGCGCGGGTCGCTCGGCATTGTGCTGCAGGACACACACCTGTTTAGCGGCACCATTGCGCAGAACATCCGCTTTGGCAAGCTCGACGCGACCGACGAGGAAGTGCGCGCCGCTGCCGAGGCAGCCTGCGCTGACTCGTTTATCCGCCGCCTGCCTAGAGGGTACGACACGCCGGTCACGGCCGACGGCGCCAACCTGTCGCAGGGCCAACGCCAGCTGCTCGCTATCGCGCGCGTTGCCGTGGCCGATCCGCCGGTGCTCATCTTGGACGAGGCCACGAGCTCCATCGACACGCGTACCGAAAAGCTTATCGAGCGCGGTATGGACCGCATCATGCGCGGACGCACCACGTTTATGATCGCGCACCGCCTGTCCACCGTGCGCGATGCCGACGCGATCATGGTCCTCGAGCACGGCCGTATCATCGAGCGTGGCACGCACGAAGAGCTGCTCGCCCAGCACGGCGAATACTGGCAGCTCGCGCATGGCTTAAAAGAGCTGGATTAACCCGTTCGAGCACGATGCTTTGAGCCCTCCGTGCCCCCTCACCTAGCCTCAAACCATCACAACACTCGACGTTTTTCGCCAAAATCGAGAAAAGCATCGAATGTTGTGATGGTTTTTCTGCCACTCGATCGGGTGGAATCGCTTTCTTGTGCACGAAGGTGTGCGGACCCGTGGGCAGGGGAATAAGGTTGGTTATCCGACTCCATTGGAGGGCTCATGGACCTGCCGATCGTCCTGTCCCATAAGACTGCCTGGCTGTACCACAACGTGGCGCGCCCGTCCGAGCCGCTCTCGCGAGCAAGCAGCCTATACGATGAGGACTCGCTTGCTAGCGAGGCGGAGCCGACTGCGGACCTGCCCAAATTGGGGCTCGATGCCAAGGGGCTGAGGGCTTCGACGGCAGTCGGGATCGTTACCGACTATCTGGTTTCGCTTGGTATTCCACGAGAAGAGCTCGGTTATATCGACACGCTCGTCAACTTCGATTTTGAGCGCTCGACGCCGGCTGAATTTAGGTGCCACGTGTTTGGGGCGCCGGTACCTCCAGACCATCTTCTTGAGGTGGCAGAGGGCCTTCTAGTGGTTGATGAGGTCATGTGCTTTGTCCAAGCGGGTTCGTGGATGAGCGAGCCCGAGCAGCTGGAATATGGCTACGAAATCTGCGCCCGATACCATTTGAATCATCTGTCGACGGACGATTATGTCGAGATGGGGCAGAGGTATACCGTTGCCGATTTGATTGCCTATTGCAATGAGAACCGATCTCGTCAGGGGGCCATACGCGCGGCCGCCGTGATCAAGCGCGTGCACGATGGCGCGCGGTCGCCCATGGAGACGGCCACCGCAATCATGGTCGTAGCAAAACGTTCCCAGGGCGGGCTGGGATACGCCAAGATCGAGCTCAACCATAGGGTCGATGTTCCCAACGAGTTCAAGTATCTCGCAAAGGCCGGGTATTTCGAGATCGACGTATATGCGCCTGCGAGCGGTACTGGAATTGAATACAACGGCTCGGACCATCTTGATAAACAGCGCAGCGCGTCGGATGCGGAGCGTATGACCGTGCTGAGCGCGCTGGGCTTTAGGATGATCGTCCTCACCGGGACTCAGTTTGCCCATCAGCTGCAATTGCACCGGGCGATGAACGCCATCGCGCTCGCTATGGGCCTTAAGTGCGACCGAAGCGAAGCGTTCCAGAAACGTCAGAACGACCTGCGAGAATTCGTGATTCGGCACTGGGACGGCGGTCTTTAGGGGCGCTTTGGTCCTTCTACGGGGCGCTGCGGGCAGGTAGACCATCACAACATTCGACGTTTTTTGCCAAAATCGGGAAAAGCATCGAATGATGTGATGGATTGTATGCCGAGGATGGGCTTGGGAAGCCGATCTTGCTCGAAGCGGCCTGTCCTGTCGTACGGGTGTCGGCATGATTCTCTCGTGGGGTATTATGTTTTCCGAAGAATAAAACGCCGCGCGAGGGGAGGGCTGCGTGGACGGGCACGTGCAACATGACGGCTTTGGTCGCGATATCAACTACCTGCGCATTGCCGTTACCGACAAGTGCAATTTCCGCTGCATTTACTGCATGCCGGCCGATGGCGTGGCGCCCCGCGCGCACGACGAGCTACTCAGTGCCGAGGAAATCGCCCGCTTTGTGCGCTTGGTAGCGGGAGAGGGCATTCGCCGCGTGCGCCTGACGGGTGGCGAGCCGCTGGTCAGCCGTCGTATCATCCCGCTCGTTCGTGACATTCGCGCGATCCCGCAGATCGAGGACATCTCGCTTACCACCAATGGCGCCCTGCTGCCCAAGTTGGCACCGCAGCTCAAAGATGCCGGGCTTAACCGCGTCAACATCTCGCTCGACACACTCGACCCTACGCTCTTTGGAAAGGTCACGCGCCTGGGTCGGCTCGAGCAGACCATGTCTGGCATCGACGCGGCGCTGGCTTGGGGCTTTGAGCCCGTTAAGGTCAACTGCGTTGTTGTGCGCCGGCTCAACCAGGATGTGGCAGCCCTCGCGCGCCTGACGGTCGACCGCCCCATTCACCTGCGCTTTATCGAATACATGCCCATCGGCGATGAGCATACGAGCTCGCATTGCGCTGTGGACCCGCATGCGCCCGCGCTCAATCCGGCGCTGTGGGATGCGAGCGACACCGTGCCGAGCGACGAGCTGCGGGCGCGCATCAATGCCGGGGCCGCCGCGGTGGGACTGGGCGACCTCGAGCCGCTCGGCATCAACGACGCTCCTGCCGGCGCGGGCCCTGCGCGCTACTGGCGCTTTCCGGGTGCGGCGGGAACGGTCGGCTTCATCAGCGCCATGTCCAATCATTTTTGTGCGAACTGCAACCGTCTGCGCCTGACGGCCGATGGCAACGTGCGTCCGTGCCTGTTCAGCGATGCCGAGTATTCGGTGCGTGAGGCGCTGCGCCGTGGTGATGATATGCAGGTACTTTCGATTTGGCGCGATGCTGTGGCCCACAAACCGCAGGAACACGCGATAATTGAGGGCACGCAACGATTTATGTCCCAAATCGGAGGATGATTATATGGCCAAGAGCAGGTACGCCGATGCCACCAAGGCCGCTCGCAGGGCCGCGATGTCTGCCCACAAAGTCACGGCTGCGGCGAATGCTGGCAACGCCGACGCGTCCGCGCAGCCGACTGCCGGTGCTGCCACCGAGCCCGCCCGTGACGCCCGTCGCGACGAGCTCACGCACGTGGACGCCAAGGGCGAGGTGCGTATGGTGGACGTGTCCGACAAGGCCGAGACCCATCGCATTGCCATCGCCGAGGGCACCATCCTCATGCACCCCGAGACGCAGGCCATGGTGCTGCAGGACCGCGCTAAAAAGGGCGATGTGCTTGCTTGTGCGCGCGTGGCGGGCATCATGGCCATCAAGCGCACGAGCGACATCATCCCCATGTGCCATCCGCTGCTCATTACCAAGAGCAAGTGCGACATTGCGCCCATCGCTCCGGTGGGGACGCCAGCCGAGGACGTGCCCGAGGGCTGGGCGCCGGCGCGCGTGGACGGGCAGGTTGGCTTTCACGTACTGGTTACAGCTGGTGTGACGGGCAAGACCGGCATCGAGATGGAGGCCCTGACCGGCGCGAGTGCCGCGTGCCTCACGATCTACGACATGTGCAAGGCGGTCGACCGCGGCATGGAGATCGTCGACGTGCGCCTGCTGCACAAGGAAGGTGGCCGCTCGGGTGTGTGGGATCGTGCAGAGCGTCAGGCCGCTGCTGTTGAGGCTGTGGCCGCTGACGGTGCCGCACCCGCAAGCGCGCCTGTCGCCGTCGCGTCCGCAGCTCCGGCCCCGGCCGTCCCCGCGATCGCGTTTATCGGCTACCAAAACTCGGGCAAGACCACGCTCGTCGAGAAGGTTATCGCCGAGCTCACCCGCCGCGGCCTGCGCGTGGGCTCGCTCAAGCATCACGGGCATCACGGCTTTGATATCGACGTGCCCGCTAAGGATACGTGGCGCCATCACCAGGCCGGATCCAAGCACGTGGGCCTCATCTGTGCCACGCGCTGGGCGGAGTACGCCGACACGCGCGAGGAGGACGAGATGCCCGCGCGCGAGCTGCTGTCGCGCTACAACGATGTCGACGTGGTGATCATTGAGGGCTACAAGACCGAGGGCTTCGACAACATCGTGGTCGCGCGCTCCGGTGTCGACCGTCTGCGCGGCAAGAGCTCACTCGACCTGGTCGATGGCCACACGCTGGCCCTTGCCTGCAATGAGGCCCTTGCACGCCAGGCCTTCGATGCCGGCTTCGCGACCCGAGCCATCAACATCAACGACGCCCGAGCCATCTGCGACCTGATCCAAGATCATCTTTAGGGGTCGACGCTGCGCCGGCCCCAAGCACCCCATCTCGCCCCTCAAGCCGTCGCTCGCGTACCAAAGTACGCATCGCCCCTCTTTCGGGGCGACCTGGGGCACTTGGAACCGGCTCGCTGCGATGCCATAACATTGACGCCAAAGTGCCCAAGCCACCACAAAGG